>NZ_JBNHHB010000114.1:0-16947 GCF_059091905.1 Arthrobacter sp. Dra40 | reverse complement strand
CCGGTGGCGATCCGGCGCTTCAAGCCGGCCACCCGGACCATGAAAAACTCGTCCAGGTTGGAGGCGAAGATGGACAGGAAGTTCAGCCGTTCCAGCAGGTAGAGGTCCTCGTCCTCGGCCAGCTCCAGGACCCGTGCATTGAAGTCCAGCCAGCTGATTTCCCGGTCCAGGAACCGTTCCAGGGTGAAGTCCCCGTCCGGTGCCAGCGAGGGGGCGAACTCCGGAATGTCGATGCGGTCCTGGGTGGCGCGGGCAGGAACCATCTCGGAAGAGCCGTAGCGGGGAATGGCTGCGGCTTCAGGTTCGGTGACCATGCTCTCTCCTGCTGACGTCGGCGGGCCGGACTTACCTCTCATCGAGGCGCCGGGTACCTATAAGGTTACCGACTCTTGCCGGCCGTCCTGAGCCTGGGCTGCGTACATCACGTCCGCATCCCAGCGGGTAAAGCCGAGCTTGCGATACAGCCCCACCGCGGGCTCGTTGTCCGCGTCGACGTAGAGCATGATCGCGTGTTCGCCGACGTCCTGCAGGTGCTTGATGCCGGCGATGGTCAGGGCCTTGCCCAGCCCGGTGCCCTGCGCCTGCGGCGTCACCCCGACCACGTAGACCTCGCCGATGGACGGGTGGCTGCCGGCCCGCGGATGGACCTTGGTCCAGTGGAAACCGAGCAGCCCGCCGCCGTCCCGGCGCTCGGCCAGCAGGAACCCGGCCGGGTCGAACCAGTCCTCGGCCATGCGGGCCTGCAAATCGGACAGGGTCATGGCGCCTTGTTCCGGATGGTCGGCAAAGGCGGCGGCGTTCGCGGCCAGCCAGGCTTCTTCATCCTGGCCGGGCACGAAGGTGCGGATGACGACGCCGGCCGGCAGTTCGGCGTCGGGCATTCCCGCAGGGTGGGTCAACCGCATCCGCCATAGTTCCCGTACCGGGGCGAAGCCGAAGCGGGCGGCCAGCCGTCCCGCTGCCTCATGGCCGCCGTGCGACCAGGCCTTCAGATCGGGCAGTTCCGTGTGCTGCTGCACGGCTTCGGCCAACCGCAGGCCCACCCCTTCGCCGCGGTAGGACGGGTGCACCACGAGTTCCAGCACGCTGTCGGTGCCGGCGGCGGTGGCCAGGCTGACGACGGCGACCCCGGCCAGCGCGCTCGCGGTGGCGGGATCGGAACGCTCTTCGCCGGCATAGGTGGCCAGCACCAGCAGGTCGGCGGAGCCGGCGGCGCGCAGGTTCACCCAGGTCTGCTCGGAGAGCGGCGGGTTCCCGTCGGATTCTTCGGCGGCGGCGGCGAGCGCCTTGATGTCCGCGAGGGTCTCGGTGTCAGGGGCGCCCTTGATGGTCAGCACGGGCCACAGGTCGGAATCCGATGCAGTCATGAGCACAGACTATCCGAGCAGGCAACGACGGCGGGATAGCGCGGGCCGCCGCCTGATGGATTCACCGCCAAGCACGTCCGGCGCGTGCTTCGGGGTCCCGGAGGCCGAACCTCGCAGGCCGGGTCAGCCGGTGACGTCGGCGGGTTCTTCTTCCGAGGCACGGACCAGGGTAAAGCGGTAGCCGACGTTGCGGACGGTGCCGATCAACTGTTCGTGGTCAGAGCCCATCTTGGCCCGCAGGCGCCGCACATGCACGTCCACCGTGCGGGTGCCGCCGTAGTAGTCGTAGCCCCAGACTTCGTGCAGCAGCTGGTCCCGGGTAAAGACCCGGCCGGGATGCTGGGCAAGGTACTTGAGCAGTTCGAATTCCTTGTAGGTCAGGTTCAGCGGCTGCCCGCCCACGCGCGCCGTGTAGCTGGCCTCGTCGATCACCACTCCGGAGGCGTGGATCTCCGTGCTGGTTTCCTCATCGCCGGCGTGCGCCCTGGCGATCACCAGCCGCAGCCGCGCCTCCACTTCGGCCGGGCCAGCGGTGTCCAGGACCACGTCGTCGGCCAGCCAGTTGGCGCTGACGGCGGCCATGCCGCCCTCGGTGAGCACCAGCACCAGCGGTGCGCTCAGCCCGGTGGCCTTCAGCAGCTGGGTGAGCGAACGCGCACCGACCAGGTCTTTGCGGGCGTCGACCATGACCACGTCGGCGGGTTCGGTTTCCAGCAGGGCCGTGGGTTCGGCCGGCAGGATGTGGACCTTATGGTTCAGCAGCTCAAGGGCCGGCAGGACGCCAATCGACGAGCCGGGGCTGTTGGTCAACAGCAGAATGTGCGGCATGGTTCCTCCAGGGGGTTTGCGGCGCACATCATCGGGCTGGGCCCGGAAGGTCCTCACTAAGCAGGGGATCCTGCCGGACGGTGGCACAAGTATAACGCCCGCAGCCCGTGGTGCCGCGGCTTCTCGCACCGCCCCTGCGTCATAGGGCAGTATGACTAGCGTGAAAACGTGGATCGTCGCCGTAGCCGCGGCCGCCGTACTGTGCGCCGTCGTCGGTGCCTCCTACCTGTCCCTTCCCGCGCTGACTGCCGTGGTGTGCTTTGCCGCGGTGGTAATCGGTGTCGGATGGCCGGTGCTCTTGGAGGTGCCGGCCAAAAAGACCTTGGCCGTGGTCATCTCCTTGGCAGGAATTGCGACGGCGGTACTCGCCAGCGTGGCGCCCGCCGGCATGCCGCTGCTGTGGATGGCGGTGGTGATTGCGCTCGGCGTGATGGCCGTTTTCCTGATCCAGTTGCTCCGCGGCACCGGGCAGCCGCACCGGCTCGAATCCACCTTCGGCGCCAGCGCCGGCCTGGTGCTGACCTCGCTGGGCGCCGGCTGGGTGGCGGCCGAACGGCTCTCGGCCAATACCGCCAACACGGGCATGATGCTGGTGACCGGCATCAGCATGCTGGTGGCCATCGCCGCCTGCCTGCTGCCTTGGCCGGACCGTATTGTGGCGCCGCTGGGCGTGGTGCTGGCCACACTGGCTGGAACGCTGGCCGCGCCGCTGTTCTCCAACGTGCCGATGTTCCCCGCCGCGGTAGTGGGCGCCGTCGTCGGCATCATCCTGGTGTGCTTCCGGCGGCTGATTTTGGCCGACGGCGGCCCCACCCGGCTACCGGCCATGCTCGCTGCCGGCGCGGCACCGGTCATGTCCGCCGGCTCGCTGGTCTACTTCCTGGAACGGATGCTGCTGCGCTGATCCGGGTGAGGCGCCGGAGGGTGCCGTCGGGCGCCGGGAGGTGTTCCCGGTTGATCGAGGTCACAGCGGGTGGTTACGTAGCAAGCGGGCATCCATCCGTCCGGGCCGTTACTATGGAGCCATGTCGTATCTCGGTCTTGAAATCGCCTTCCTGTCCCTGCTGGTCCTCGCCGGCCTGTCCATCGCGGCCGTCGCCTCGCTGGTGGTTGTCCGCCTGTTCAAGGGCCAGAAGTAAGCGGCCTCATCTCTTCATCATGCCGATTGAACTCCCCACGGAGCTGACCCCGGAGCTGGTGCCGCTGTCATGGCTGCTCGGCACCTGGGAAGGTGCTGGCCGGCTGGGTGCGGGCGAGGATGAGGACGAGCACTTCGTCCAGAAGGCCACGTTCACGCAGAACGGCCTGCCCTACCTGCAGTACACCGCCGAAAGCTGGCTCATTGACGAGGACGGCAACCGGTTGCGGCCGTTGACCGTGGAAACCGGCTTCTGGGCGCTGGACCGTAAGCTCAACGACGCCGACGTCGGACCGGGTCTGGTCCCGGCGGACATCGTGCCCGCGTTGAAGTCGGCGGACGAGGTCGAAGAGCTGCGCAACGCCGATGGCGGTTTCGACATCACTGCCACCATCGTGCACCCCGGCGGCATCTCGGAGCTCTACTACGGGCAGATCAAGGGCCCGCGCGTGCAGCTGAGCACGGACATGGTGATGCGCGGATCGCAGTCCAAGGACTACAGCGCGGCCACCCGGATTTTCGGCCTGGTCAATAATGACCTGTACTGGCGTTGGGATGTGGCCGCAGCCAAGGGCAAGGAGCTGGCCCCGCACGCCTCGGCAATCCTCACTAAGCGCCCGTAGACCAACCGTGACGGCTCGCTGGGCCTCCCGGTGCCGGGCCAGCAACGCCCGTGGGGCGGCCTCGCGGGAATTCGGCACCGCCGTCAGGAGTTGACCCCTATATGACCTACCGCAGCCCCTTGCTCCTGCAG
The DNA here is from genome assembly GCF_059091905.1 of Arthrobacter sp. Dra40. NCBI lineage: Bacteria > Bacillati > Actinomycetota > Actinomycetes > Micrococcales > Micrococcaceae > Arthrobacter > Arthrobacter sp. Dra40. The sequence goes on along the minus strand of NZ_JBNHHB010000114.1, from coordinate 12,860 downwards.
CCCGGCGCCGTCGAAGCCTCCGGGTCCGACGCCGGCGTGGCCGCCCACTACTCCGATCCGTTGCGCGAACAGCGTGCGCTGGTCCGCGGCGAAGCAGTGGTGGACCTGTCCCACCGCGGCGTGGTGACCGTGGCCGGTGCGGACCGGCTGAGCTGGCTCAACACCCTTTCTTCGCAGCTGCTGCTGAACCTGCAGCCGGGCCAGCCCAGCGAGGCGCTGCTGCTCACCGTGCAGGGCCGGATCGAATACGACGCCCGCATTGTGGACGACGGCGAACGCACTTGGCTGATCGTTGAATCCTTCGAGGCAGCGCCGCTGGCCGCGTGGCTGGATTCGATGAAGTTCATGCTGCGGGTGGAGATTGCGGATGTTTCCGTCGACTGGGCCGTGGTGGGTTCGGTCAAGCCGGTGCCGGCGTTCGACGGCAGGATCGTCTGGCAAGATCCGTGGCCGCAGATCGGCGTCGGCGGCTATGCCTACACCGGGATCGAGGAACCGCAGCATCCCGGGCTGGAACGGACCTGGTACGAATATCTGCTGCCGGCCGCCGAACTCGAATCCGCCGTCGCAGGCCTGCAGCTGGCCGGCGTCTGGGCAGCCGAGGCGCTGCGGATCGCGGCCTGGCGCCCGCGGTTCGGCGCGGAGACGGACGAGAAGACCATTCCGCACGAGCTGGACCTGCTCCGCACCGCCGTGCACCTGGCCAAGGGTTGCTACAAGGGCCAGGAAACCATCGCCCGCGTGCACAACCTGGGCCATCCGCCGCGCCGGCTGGTGTTCCTGCAGCTGGACGGCTCCCAGCACACGCTGCCTGCCCCGGGCAGCGACGTGTTGCTTGGCGACAAGCGCGTGGGAGCCATCACCTCCGCGGCTCAGCACTACGAAATGGGCCCGATCGCCCTGGCCGTGGTCAAGCGCTCGGCCGATCCGCAGGCCCAGCTGACGGTGGTGGACGGCGACGAGAGTTATGACGCCGCCCAGGAAGTCATTGTCACCACCGACGCCGGCCAAGTGGTCGGCCGGCAGACCGGGTTCCTGCGCGCGCCGCGCTGAGTTGGCCGCGCTGAGTTGTTTGTCCTGACGTTTCGGCAGGGCTATTGTTCCCGCAAGATCACCGACGTCTGGGTTCCGGCGTCCCAGAAGCCCAGGCTCGCGGCCAGCGCCCGCGAGGCTTCGTTGGATTCGTGTGAGCGCCACTGCGGGATGAGCCCGGAGGAGAGCGCCTCGTGGCCGGCGATGGCCGCGATCAGCGCGCCGGCACCGCGGCGGCGGTAGCCGGGGGCGGTCAGCACCCCCACGTTGGCCAGGATCTGCTGCCACTCCTTGTAGCCGGCGCCGGCCATCGGTGTGCTGCCGTCCAGCAGCACAAAGGACTTGTCCATCTCGGCCAGCCCCACTTCGTGGATGTCATCCGGCGGGCACATGCCCTCCAGACGGGCCACGTCGCTGCCCGCGGTGGAAACGGTAACTTCCCGCTCGGGCTGCACAACGGGCAGATCGTCGGCGTAGGACAGCACCGCCTTGCCCAGCCCGTGGCCGCCATGTTCCCGGCTCACCTGCATCAGCGTCTGGTGTTCCGCCAGCTCGTCGTCCGAGTAGGGGGCGGCCGCTTCAACCGCCCAATCGGGGCCGACCAGCGCGGATCTGTCGAACAAGCGCACAAAGGTGAGCGCACCGGCGTCGTTGTTGATCTTGGTCAGCCGGCCTCCGCCGGAGGCGAAGGCATCGTCGGCAAAACCCAGCAACCGCGCCCACGCCAGCAGCACAATGTCGGAGGTTCCTGCGTCCAATCGCATACCGGCCAGATTACTGAAGGCTCAGCCGAAGAGAACCCTTGCCTCGTCGTATCGGTGCTGCGGGACCGTTTTTAGATTGTTCAACGCGGACTCAAAACCCACGTGCGCGATGTCTGTGCCCTGCAGCGCCACCATGGTTCCCCAGCGTTCCTCCGCCACCGAATCCACCGCCGCCATGCCCAGACGGGTGGCCAGCACGCGGTCGTAGCCCGAGGGAACCCCGCCGCGCTGGATGTGGCCCAGCGTGGTGGCCCGGGTTTCGATGCCGGTGCGCGCTTCCAGCTCCGGGGCCAGCCGTTCGCCGATCCCGCCCAGCCGAGGCCGGCCGAACCGGTCCAGCCCGCGCTCGGCGTGCGGGCCCAGCTCGCCGTCCGGAACCCAGCCTTCCGCCACCACCACCAACGGGGCGCGGCCGCGTTTCTGCGCGTGCAGCACCCACTCGGAGACCTGGTCCATGGTGACGCGCTGCTCCGGAATCAGAATGGCATGCGCGCCGGTGGCTATGCCGGCGTGCAGCGCGATCCAGCCGACGTTTCGGCCCATCACCTCGGCGATCATGCAGCGGTGGTGCGATTCGCCGGTGGTGCGCAGCCGGTCGATCGCCTCGGTGGCGATCTGCACGGCGGTGTCGAAACCGAAGGTGTAGTCGGTGGCTTCCAGATCGTTGTCGATGGTCTTGGGCACGCCCACAATCCTCAGCCCGGCTTCGGTGAGCCGGTGTGCACCGGCCAAAGTGCCCTCGCCGCCGATCACGATGACCGCGTCGACGCCCAGCCTGTCCAACGTTCGCTGGATGTTCTCCGGCCCGCCGTTGGGGCCGTCGTACGGGTTGGTGCGCGAGGTGCCCAGGATGGTGCCGCCCTGCTTGGAAATACCCCGCACCTGGTGCCGCGGCAGCTCCATGAAGTCGCCCTCGACCACGCCCCGCCACCCGTCGCGGAAGCCGACGAACTCGTGCCCGTGCACGGTGATGCCTTTGAGCACGATCCCGCGGATCACCGCGTTCAGGCCGGGACAATCCCCGCCGCTGGTCATGATGCCGATCCTCATGGGTACTCCTTCTCGGTGCCGGGCCGGTCAGTGCGAGCACCCCATTGAGCCCGCCTCGATTCTACGTAGGAACCTCACCACAGTCACAAGGACGACGGCGGTGCGCCCAACCAGGCGGTTCGGAGCCGGCTTTCGCCGGCGCTTAGACACCTCCGCTCGTCCCTCGCTTCGGCGATGCGCGCCTACACGAATGCCGGCCTCCGCGCCGACGTGCAATCGGAGGTGCCGGGACGGAGCTGTGCTTAACGCACCGGAGCCCCCGCTTCCGCGGAGGCTCCGGTTCCTGGCTGTCGCTGCTCGCGCCGATTAGAACTTGCGGAGCAGGTTCTCCAGCGCGATGCTTCCGTCGTATTTCGGCAGCAGGAGCCACAGCACCAGGTAGGTGCCGACGCCGATGCCGGGGAACAGGAAGACCAGCAGGGTGGCGATGCGCACCCACGTCACATCCCAGCCGAACTTTGCAGCGATGCCTGCGCAGATGCCGGCTACCCAGCGGTCGGGTCCGCGGCGGATGGGGCTGGAGCGGAGCGCTCGGTAAAAAGTTTCCATGGAACCATGCTTTCGTGTTAGGGAGCTGTTGTCACTCGGGACCCGCTTACCGGCCGCGGTTGTGGGTGGCGCTCAGGACGCCGGCCACCACCAGGGCGATGCCGGAACCGATCAGCAGGGCGATCAAGACATAGGCCCAGTTGAAGCTGATGTTCCACCACGTCCCGGCGACCACCAGCAGGCCGACGGCCACGGCTATCAGTCCCCAGATGATGGTGCCCACGCGGGGCCGGCGGTCGTCGTCGTGCTTCAGTTCAGTGCTCATCGGGTCTGCTCCAGTTCGCTAACGGTCAGGATGTCGACGCTGCTGACCACGCCCCTGACGGACAGGACGATCTCCGGCGCACCGCCGTCGTCGTTGATGATGTAGGTTCCGGGCTGCCAGACGCCGGACTGCCGCCCGCTGTCCCCGGACGTGGCGTACTCGACGTTGCCCAGCGCCATCTGTGTTTCAACCTTCACCGGCACGTCGTCGGGAATGATGACGGTGACGGACGCGGCGACGGCGTTGACCGGGACGACGGCGGGGCCGCCGGCGCGTGAACCGGACACACTGCGGAGGTCCACGGTGCCGTTGCCTGCCACCACGCTGTAGCCGTCGCCCGCGGCCGGGGCGGCGGTGGAGGTCCAGGTGCGGTTGGAGGCGATGGCGAAGTTGTTCGCGGTCCACTGCATTCCGGCGGAGAAGACCAGCGACAGCACGAGTCCTACGGCCGCCAGGAACCCGAGGATTCCGGAGGTACGGCCCAGGGCGCCCGTAACGACGACGCCGATGCCGATCACGATCAGCGCGGAGGCAATCGCGACGGGGACAACGTTCAGGCCCAGCTCGACGAATTCCAGTGCGTTCAGTCCCAGCACGGTGCCGGCGGCCAGCATGGCGGCGCCCAAGGTCAGCGCGATGGCTGCACCCGAGGGGCCGCGGGGGCCGGGCTTGGGCGGAACCGGTGCAGGCTGCGGGTACGGGCGCGGCTGCGGATACATCGGACGAGGCGGGCCTTGGAAGCCGCTGGGGGTGCCGTGGCCGTATCCGGCCCCGGCAGCCGGCGTCGAACCGTAACTGGAGGTCGAACCGTAGCTGGCACCGGGGGAGTGGGACGGGCCGGAGCGGCTGCCCGGGGCCGGAGCCGCGGAGCCAGTGCTGCCGGCGGAGTCAGTAAACGCGGAGGTACCTGGCCCGGAGGCAGGAGACGTGGGCGGGAAGCCCTCGGTCCCGTGCTGCGGTCTTCCGGCGGGAGCACCGTCCTTGTTGCGCGTGGCGAGCCAGTAGACGAAGAATGCCACGGCGCCGATCCAGATGACGGCCCAGACGAACCCGCCGAAACCCCAGCCCCAATCGTTGGTGAACCACCCGAAGGGCCGGCTGAACACACCCAGGACCGTGAAGATCACAGCGCCGGTCATGCCGGCAGTCCAGCTGCTGCGGCCTGCTTCTTCGGCATGGATGCGGCCGTCCGGCTCGGGCAGCAGCGCCCAAGCAATGCCGTAGAGCAGCCCGCCGAGGCCGCCGAAGACGGCCAGCAGGATGAACAGCCCGCGGACCAGGATCGGATCCAGCCCGATCCGGTGGCCGATGCCAGAGGCGACGCCGCCGATCCAGCGGTCCTGTCCACGCTGAATGCCGAGGTTGCGAAACCAGCTAAAAAACGGGTTGCTCGGCGGAACCGGTGCGCCGGGCGCCGGGGGAGGGAAAGCGCCGGCAGCGCCCGACGGCGGAGGCGGCGGAAAGCCACCGGTGCCGCTTCCAAAGCCTGGTCCGCCGGTGTAACCGGAGCCGGCCGATCCTCCGGAGTAGCCGGAGTCGATCGGCCTGGTCGGGTAGGTTGCCGAGGCAAGGGGTTCGGTGGGGTTGGTCCCACGGTCATCGCGGGAAGCGTCGTCGGGCCGCGGTGCCTCTACGGGCTCGGCGTCGTCGTAACGTGCAGCGTCGTCGGCGTGTGTAGCCGCAGCTGGCGCAGAGTCAGCCTCGGCAGCGTCGGCTTCCACGGTCGCCGGCTGTGCGGCACCTGCTTCGACGATCTCCGGCTCGCCGGATGCGGATGCCGGGGCTGGCTCGGTGGGTTCGGGAACGGCCGGCTGCTGGTCCGGTTCGTCTGTGTGGTCGGTGCCGTCATTCTCGGACGGGGTCGATGCGTGTGAGGTCATAGTTAGATCATTCCAACCGGCAGCCCTCTTCATCTATGGGGTGCCACCCTGACCCTTCCCTGACCGCCCGGCCGGGGTTCCCCTGAAATCGCGCCCGATGGTAGGTCGGGGGCTGCGGCGCATGCTTGGATTAACCCATGCGAGAACCACTCATCCGGTCGACCGAGGACCGCATCATTGCGGGCGTGTGCGCGGGCCTGGCCCGGCACTTGAACCTCTCGGTTGGAATCGTCCGGGTGGGCATGGTGGTCCTGACGCTCGCCGGCGGTGCGGGCGTGCTGCTTTATATTTGGCTCTGGCTGCTGGTGCCGACCACCGCCGATGAAGCCATGGCCGCCGAACGGGCCTTCAACCCGCGCGACATCGCTGAAAACTTCGCCCGGGGATTCGGCGCATCCGGAGCCAACCGGGACGGCAACGTTCAGGCGCGCGCGCCCGCCCTGCGTCCGGTCAGCCAGCCTCTCCCACAACCCGGAACCCCTTCACAGAACGCCGAAGGCACCGGCACGCCGCGGCTGCTGCAGCGCGGCGGCAAGGAAATCCTGATCGGCGCGGCCCTGGTGCTGGCGGGCGGCGCCGTCGTCGCACAGATCGCCGGCATTAACCTGCCATGGGGAACGTGGCTGCCCGTCCTCGCCATTGCCGCCGGGGCGGTGATCGCCTGGATGCAGTTGGACGATTCCCGGCGCAGCGGACTGATGGACCGGGCCGGTGCCACCGGCGCGCAGGGCGCCGTGAGGTTGCTGGCCGGGCTTGTCCTGGTAGTGGCCGGCATCGTCACGATGGTCTCCGGGTCGATCACGTGGAAGGCGATGTGGCCCACGTTGTTTGCCTCGCTGGCCGTTCTGGCCGGCGTCCTGCTGGTCCTGGCGCCGTGGGTGCTGAAATATTGGCGCGACTTGGAGACCGAGCGTTCCGGCCGCATCCGGGAAACGGAACGGGCCGAAATCGCCGCGCACCTGCATGATTCGGTGCTGCAAACGCTCGCGCTGATCCAGAACCGTGCCGGGTCGGAGCAGGACGTCACCCGATTGGCCCGCGCGCAGGAACGCGAACTGCGCGAATGGTTGTACCGGGACAAGCGGCAGGAAGAAGGCAAGCTGGTGGACCGGGTGAAGGCAGTGGCCGCGGAAATCGAAGACGCTTACGGGCACCCGGTGGAGGTGGTGGCCGTTGGCGATGCTGAGATGACCGACCGGCACGAGGTTCTCGTGTATGCCACCCGCGAAGCAGTGCAGAACGCGGCCAAACATGCAGGGGGCGGCATCTCGGTCTATGTTGAGTGCACACCGGGGCGCAGCGAAGTTTTTGTCCGCGATCGTGGTCCCGGGTTCGAACTGGCGTCCGTGCCGCCGGACCGGATGGGCGTGCGCGAATCGCTGATCGGCCGGATGGAACGCCACGGCGGTCAGGCCCGGATCCGCAATACCGGCAGCGGCACCGAAGTCCATCTCAGTTTGGAACACCCGCAGGAAGGAACCGCATCGTGACCGAACCCATCCGCGTGGTCGTCGTGGACGACCATGCCATCTTCCGTTCCGGCTTGAAGGCCGATTTGGACGAGCGGATCGAGGTGGTCGCCGAGGCGGCGACCGTGGAGCAGGCGATCGCGGCCATCCATGAGCAGCGGCCTGCGGTGGTGCTGCTGGACGTTCACCTGCCCGGCGGCCGCGGCGGCGGCGGTGCCGAGGTGGTTGCGGGCTGCGCGGCCCTGCTGGGAGAGACCAAGTTCCTGGCCCTGAGCGTTTCCGATTCCGCAGAAGACGTGGTCACCGTGATCCGGGCCGGCGCCCGCGGCTATGTCACCAAGACCGTGTCCGGGGCGGAGATTTCCGACGCCGTCCAGCGCGTGGCCGGCGGAGACGCCGCCTTCTCGCCGCGACTGGCCGGGTTCGTGCTGGACGCCTTCGGCACGGCAGCAGTGGCCAACGTCGACGACGAACTGGACAAGCTCTCCGCCCGTGAACTGGAAGTCATGCGGCTGATAGCCCGCGGCTACCAGTACAAGGAAGTGGCCAAGGAGCTGTACATCTCCATCAAGACGGTCGAAACCCACGTCTCGTCCGTGCTGCGCAAGCTGCAGCTCTCCTCCCGGCACGAGCTGACCCGCTGGGCCGTCGACCGCCGGATCCTGTGAAGCGGTCTTAGCGGCGGGCTACCTCGGCTATAACGGCGCGGCGACCCGCGGCCATCCTAGCGGGACCCGTGCATGCTGGATGTGGAGGTGCCCCCGGCTGTTGCGTACGCGATACGCCACATTGCTGGCGGAACTGGCGGACGCAGCTTCCGGATCTGACAGGGCTTTCCGTATCTGCGAACGTTCTGCCCCTCCCTTCAAGCAGATGCGGCAGCCATGGATTATCCGCCAGGGCAATGTGGCGTATTAGGTACAGCGCTCCAATGGGACGGGCTGCGAACAAAGTGGAGGCGTCGCGTCCTGCAACTGATCAGCAGTTATCCACACTTTTCCGGCTGGCGTCGCCGCAACTACGCGCCGCATAGCAGGCTAATCCCATGGATCCGGTGATGGCTCTGCGCGAGCAAGGCGGAATTGCACGTTGGAGTCGGCTGCGGGACTCAGGTGTTAAGGCTCGAAGCATGAAGGAAGCCGTTGACGCGGGGACCATCCACCGAATCAGATTTGGTCTTTACGCCGTTCCAGATGTTGTTGCTGAATATGCCCAAGCCAAGGCGATCGGTGCCTCCGTGGGGTGTTTCAGCGCTGCGGCATTTCACGGTTTGTGGGTGCACAGGCCTTACCGCGGGCTCCACGTGTGTGCTCCGCGCACCGTTGCCAAGCCGCGCTTCGGCAGGGTGCATAGAACGCGGGAATCACACGGCACAGTTGTTCCGCTTGACGTTTGCCTCCGGCAGGTCCTGAATTGCCTCCCACCAAGGGAAGCGTTAGTCGTCGTGGAGTCTGCCGTCGTTCAAGGCCGCGTGACGGTTGAGGCCTTGCGCTGGCTCAGCCGGGGGCGGGGGAGCAAGCGGGCCGACGCGGTCATTGCTGCTATTGATCCGGCATCCATGTCAGCCCCCGAAACACTCGCCCGTCAGGTACTGCGTTCGTCTGGCTACAAGGTGGTTTGTCAGCGACGGATCGAGGGCGTCGGCAGGATCGACCTGGAAGTTGAGGACCGCTTGCTGCTGGAAATCGACGGCAAGTCCTATCACTCCGACGAGGCGTCCTTCATCGAGGACCGGCGCCGCTGGAACGAACTGACACTCCTCGGTCGGGACCTGCTGGTGCTGCCAGCCAGAGAGATTCTCGATGATCCCGAGTCCGTATTGCGGCCAGTTGACCGGTACTTCACCGGCCATGCTGCGGCAGTCACACGGGCGGGATAGCGAAGCAACGGACCCGAGGCCTCGGACGAACCGGTGCCGTACAAGCCCAGAACCCCTCCGGCTGCGGCAGCGGCCGGAGGGGTTCTGACGGGGCTACGGCGCGACCCGCGGGCCCCGGGCTCGCAGGCCCGGGGCGCCCGGGGCGACTCACTTGGCCTTGGCCAGGAACTCCTGCAGGCGGCCGACGCCGGTGGCCAGATCGTCGTCGCCGAGGGCGTAGGACAGCCGCACAAAGCCGGAGGGGCCGAAAGCCTCGCCGGGGACGACGGCGACCTCGACCTGATCGAGGATCAGCGCGGCCAGCTCGGCGGAGGTCGCCGGACGGATGGTGCCGTCCGCCGTCGGGAATTCCTTGCCCAGCAGCCCGCGGACGTCGGCGTAGGCGTAGAACGCGCCCTTCGGCGTCGGGCATTCCACGCCGTCGATGGCGTTCAGGCCGTCCACCATGGCCTTGCGGCGCCGGTCGAAGGCGACCTTCATTTCGTCCACCGCGGTCAGCGGCCCGGACACGGCGGCCAGCGCGGCCATCTGGGACACATTGGCCACGTTGGAGGTGGCGTGCGACTGCATGTTGGTGGCGGCCTTGACCACGTCGTTCGGGCCGATCATCCAGCCCACGCGCCACCCGGTCATCGCATAGGTCTTGGCGACGCCGTTGAGGATGACCACCTTGTCGCCCAGCTCCGGCGCGGCAGTGGCGATGGAAGTGAACGGCATGCCGTCGTAGGTGAGGTGCTCGTAGATCTCGTCGGTGATCACCCACAGGCCCTTGGCGGCAGCCCAGTCGCCGATCTCGGCCACCTGCTCCGGCGAGTAAACGGCGCCGGTCGGATTGGACGGGGAGACGAACAGCAGCACCTTGGTGTTGTCGGTCAGGGCGGCCTCCAGCTGGTCGACCGTCACCAGATAGCCCTGCTCCGGTCCGGCGAAAACTTCCACCGGAACGCCGCCTGCCAGTCGGATAGCCTCCGGGTAGGTGGTCCAGAACGGGGTAGGTACCAGCACCTCGTCGCCCGGATCCAGCAAGGTGGCGAACGATTCGTAGACGGCCTGCTTGCCGCCGTTGGTCACCAGCACCTGGGACGGATCCACCCGGTAGCCGGAGTCACGCAGCGTCTTTTCCGCAATGGCCTGCTTCAGTTCCGGCAGCCCGCCGGCGGGGGAGTACCGGTGGAAGCGCGGCTGCCGGGCCGCTTCGATGGCGGCCTCGACGATGTACTCAGGGGTGGGGAAATCCGGTTCGCCCGCCCCGAAACCGATCACCGGACGTCCGGCAGCCTTCAGCGCCTTGGCCTTGGCATCAACGGCGAGGGTGGCGGATTCGGCGATGGACGCGATGCGCCGGGAGACGCGGGCGTTGGCAGGCATGGGATTCCCGTCTTCAGTAGCGTGTAGGACTGCTCCATAGTCTAGGTGCAGGCCGTCGGCCATGTCCTGTCTGACGGGTCGCCGCGGGCGGCCGCACGCCGGCAGTGGCGGCCAGGGAGCCCCGGTGGTCAATGGGCAGGCGGAAATGTTGCATAATGGATCAGTCGCCTTCCGGGGCGGCGAACGGGGTCCGGTTCGACGTCGGCGCATCGCTGGCGTAAACTAGATCTCCGGTGTTGAAAACGCCATGATGTTCCATGCCCGCCCGGCGGGAACATCAGGCGATATTCGGCTCCATAGGGTAGTGGCGCAATTGGTAGCGCAGCGGTCTCCAAAACCGCAGGTTGCAGGTTCGAGTCCTGTCTGCCCTGCGCAGAACCGTCGCAGATATGACTGCAGCAGTTCAGCATCCCAGCACGAAGCAGTGGTTCAGGCCGGCCGAGGCCGTCCGGGGCCGGACACCGGACAGAATGAGTGAGGCCAGGTTGACCGATACGGCTGCCAATAGTCCCAAGGGACGCCCCACCGGACGAAAGACCGACAAGCGCGGTTTCTTCGCCCGGATCATTTTGTTTGTCCGCCAGACCATCGCAGAACTCAAAAAGGTCGTCACGCCGACCCGCAGGGAACTCGTGAACTACACGCTGGTGGTGATCGCTTTCGTGGCCATCATGATGCTGCTCGTTACGCTGCTGGATCTGGTTTTCGGCCAGGCCGCGTTCTTCGTCTTCGGAGACGGCATACCCGAACAGTAACGCCCGCGTATGCGGCAGCCGTATGTACGGATGACGACGACGGCGGAAAGCCGGCGCGAGCCAAGTGAGCTGAAGAAGAAAGCAGGAAGCCAAGTGTCCGACCAGGAACTCGAAGCCCAGAACTCCGAAGAGAACGTGGAGCTGGAAGCAGACGAGCAGGTTACCGAGACCGGCACCGACGAGGTGTCGGCTTCCGGCGTTGAAGCCGAAGAGACTGCCGGTACCGATCTGGCCAGCGAGCTTGACCAGGCCGCCGAAGACGCTCCGGTTCTCGACGAGGCGGCCGAAGCCGCTGCCGAGGCAGGCATGACCGAAGCCGCCGCAGCCGAAGAGGCCGCAGAAGAGGTCGAGCAGACCGAAGAGGAAGCGCTGGAAGCGTTTCGCGCCAAGCTGCGCCGCCAGCCCGGCGACTGGTACGTCATCCACTCTTACGCCGGCTACGAAAACCGCGTGAAGGTGAATCTGGAGACCCGTATCCAGACCCTGAACATGGAGGATTTCATCTACGAAATCCAGGTCCCCATGGAAGAAGTCGTGGAGATCAAGAACACCACGCGCAAGCTGGTCAAGCGCGTGCGCATCCCCGGCTACGTGCTGGTCCGGATGGACCTGACCGACGCCTCCTGGGGTGCGGTCCGCCACACGCCGGGCGTGACCGGCTTCGTGGGCAACGCCCACAACCCGGTGCCGCTGAGCCTCAAGGAAGTTGCTTCCATGCTGGAGCACACCATCACCGGCGCCAAGCCGGAGGCAGGTGGCAAGGCAGCTGGCAAGGCCGCAGCCTCGAGCACGCCGATCACCGTCAACTTCGAGGTCGGCGAGTCGGTGACCGTCAACGACGGGCCGTTCGAGACCCTGCCGGCGACGATCTCGGAGATCAAGCCGGAATCCCAGCAGCTGGTGGTGCTGGTGACCATCTTCGAGCGCGAAACCCCGGTGACGCTCTCGTTCAGCCAGGTCACCAAGATCCAGTAACCAAAGACTTCGTGCGGATACGGACCCGCTTTATCCGGATCCGCACGGGCGGCCGCCACGCCATGGCGGCCAACCACCGCAGGCACGCTCCTGTGCCGCGGTACGTAATGTGAGAGAAGGACCCGATATGGCCCCCAAGAAAAAGGTCACCGGCCTCATCAAGCTGCAGATCCAGGCAGGCGCCGCCAACCCGGCACCGCCGATCGGTCCGGCGCTTGGTCAGCACGGTGTCAACATCATGGAATTCTGCAAGGCGTACAACGCCGCCACAGAAGCCCAGCGCGGAAACGTGATCCCGGTTGAAATCACGGTCTACGAAGACCGTTCCTTCACCTTCATCACCAAGACCCCGCCGGCCGCCGAGCTGATCAAGAAGGCAGCAGGCGTGCAGAAGGGTTCGGCTACCCCGCACACCAACAAGGTTGCCAAGCTGACCCAGGCGCAGGTCGACGAGATCGCCAGCACCAAGATGGATGACCTCAACGCCAACGACATCAAGGCTGCTGCCAAGATCATCGCCGGCACCGCCCGCTCCATGGGCATCGAGGTCGAGTAGCGAGGAGCTCGCGTACGGTGAGGGCCGAGGAACGAGGCACTCGCCGGAAGCAAGCACCGCAGCTGCTCGACAATCGAGCACTGTCGGAGGGCTAAGCACCCTCAACCCGGTGGTCGTCCAGGGCAAACGTCCTGTTGCGGCCCCACCAAGACAATTCAAAAAACGACGGCGAGATAGCTCGCCAAGGGTGGGAACACCGCCGTCGTTGTGGCAGGGCCGAGCGCGGTCCGCAGACCACAACTGCACAAGGAGAAAAAGCAGATGGCAAAGCGCAGCAAAGCATATGAGGCAGCTGTAGCCAAGATCGAGGCGGACAAG
>NZ_JBNHHB010000113.1:0-17418 GCF_059091905.1 Arthrobacter sp. Dra40 | reverse complement strand
CGGCCAGCAGGCCGGCCAGTTCCGCCGGCCCCAGCTCCTGCCAATCCTCCGCCCACAACTCACCGGCCGGCAGCCCCGCCGCAGGCAGGGGTGCGTCAGGCAGGGGTGCCGCAGGTTCCGGCCCTGTCTCGCCACCCGACGCGGCGGCATCAGGAACAACCCCGCCGCCCGCCGATTCTGCGGGGCCGGCGGCACCGTCGTTCGGCACGTCAGGAAGGCCGGAGTGTTCCTCCGGCTCCTGTGCCTCGTCCAACGGTTCCGCTGCCATACTTCAACGCTACGCACCCCGAACACGGGGTAGAACGGGTCTTCGACGTAAGTGCAAAACCTGCCGCTAAAGCGGGCCTGTGGAGGAGAAGTCAACGCGGGTGGAGGACAAGCCGGCGACATGCCGGAGAAACCAGTCCGCCCGACAGCGACCCATTGAGAACGAGGCGGCCAGTATGCCAACCACAGCCAACGCCGTGCCATTGGGGAAACAGATCTTCCGCACGTTCCCGATCGTCTCAGAGGTTCCTGATCGTCCCAGATAGTGAATAGTCTTCCCGATCAGTGTGGACACACACCTGCCAACAGCAAGACCCGGTCGCTCCCGCCGCTGTACAAGCGACCGGAGCGACCGGGTCCACAAGAGGCCGGAGCGTCCGGAGACGCCGGAGCGATCGCGGTCTGACCTCAGGATGGGGCTCGCGGCCCTAAATTGCTGCCTCGCCCCGCTCGCCGGTGCGGACGCGGACGGCCTCCTGGACGTCCACGAGCCAGACCTTGCCGTCGCCGGCATGGCCGGTGTTTGCCGTGGCCACCAGGACGTCAACGATGTCGTTGGCCTGTTCGTCCGCTACCAGGACTTCGACGCGGATCTTGGGCAGCAGGTCCACTGTGTATTCGGCGCCGCGGTAGACCTCGGTGTGGCCGCGCTGCCGCCCGTACCCGCTGGCCTGGCTGATGGTCAGCCCTTGGACGCCGTAGCTCTCAAGGCTGTCTCTGACTTCGTCCAGCTTTTCCGGCCGGATGATGGCGGTGACCAGTTTCACGCGTTGACCCCTTCCTGGATTGCACTGCGGTCCTTGATCGTGCTGTGAACGCTGGGATCAGTTGCCGGGTGCGGGATGAATGCGCCGCCGGTACCCAGACCGCCGAATTCGTAGGCGGACTCCGCGTGCTGCGTCAGGTCCACACCGGTGACTTCTTCCTCGTCCGTCACGCGGAAGCCGACGCTCTTGTGAATCGCGAGTCCGATGACCACGGTGAGCATGGCGCAGTACAGGACGGAGACCGCAGCCGCCACCGACTGAGCCCCGAGTTGGGCAAAACCACCACCGTAGAACAGGCCGCCGCCTGCGCCTTCGGCGGGCAGGGCGATGAAACCCAGGGCCAGCGTGCCGACGAGGCCAGCCACCAAGTGGACGCCCACCACATCCAGCGAGTCGTCGTAGCCAAACCTGTATTTCAGTCCGACCGCCAGTGCTGCCAGCACGCCGGCCGCCACGCCCAAGCCAACGGCACCCGTCGGGGAAACATTGGCACAGGCCGGAGTGATGGCCACCAGACCGGCGACCACACCGGACGCTGCGCCCAGCGACGTGGGGCGGCCGTCGCGGATGCGCTCGGTCACCAGCCAGCCCAGCATGGCGGCTGACGGAGCGGCCAGGGTGTTGATCCAGATCAGCCCGGCTTCTTCGGCGGTGCCGGCGGCACCGCCGTTGAAGCCGAACCAGCCGAACCACAGCAGAGCGGCGCCGATCATGACCAGCGGAATGTTGTGCGGACGCTGCGTCGGATCTTTGCCGAAGCCCCTTCGCTTGCCCAGGATCAGGGCGAGGATCAGGCCGGCGACGCCGGCGTTGATGTGCACCACTGTGCCGCCGGCAAAGTCGATGGCTTTTCCGGCCCAGGCGCCGACGGCTCCCTCGGCGCCCAGCAGGCCGCCGCCCCAGATCATGAAGGCCAGCGGGCAGTAAACCAGCGTGACCCAGACCGGCACGAAGATTGCCCATGCGCTGAACTTGGCACGATCGGCGATGGCACCGGAGATCAGCGCCACCGTGATGATGGCGAACGTGGCGCCGTAGCCGGCACTGATCAAGCCCTCGGTATGGAGAAGCCCCTCCAGGCCGAAGGTTGCGAAGGGATTGCCGAAGAGCTGGGCCACTGAATCGCCGCTGCTCATCGAGTAGCCCCACAGCACCCAGACCACCGCGACCAGGGCAGCCGCGGAAAAGCTCATCATCATCATGTTGAGGGCCGACTTGGCGCGCGTCATGCCGCCATAGAAGAATGCCAGCCCCGGTGTCATCAGCAGCACCATGGCTGCCGCAACCATCACCCAGACGTGGCCTGCTGACAGATCCATTTTCACGTCCTCTCGTCCTGTGGCGGGTGGTTCCCGCTGCTGAGTCCAGACTGCCGACGGCGTGTTTCGGCCAACCGGAAGCTTCGTTGCGGTCGCGTTACAAGAAACCCGCGGAGGTAAAACCCGTGCAACCGGCGTGTTTCGGAAATGTTTCGGGCAGCACCGCGGAAAGGGCACAGAGTACGACGGCGGTGCGCGGCCCGGCGTCGGCACGGGGCCTGCCGCGGGTCGGGCTACGCTGGTTGACATGCCTGTTTTCCGCCGCACGGCGCGTTTGTTTCGCCCGTCCGGACACCAGCGTCCGGGCAAACCGGCGCCGACGCCAATTCCGCGCGACATCAAGGTCTTGGTGGCCGCTGCGTTCGTGATTGCCTTGGGATACGGCCTGGTGGCCCCGGTCCTGCCGCAGTTTGCGGCAAGTTTCAACGTCGGTGTCGCCGCTGCCAGCATCATTGTCAGTGTGTTTGCCCTCGCCCGGCTGGTCTTTGCTCCGGCGGGCGGGGCGCTGGTGGGCCGCTGGGGTGAACGCCGGGTCTACCTGACCGGCCTGCTCATTGTCGCCGCGTCGACCGGCGCCTGTGCGTTGGCGCAGGATTACTGGCAGTTGCTGATTTTCCGCGGCCTGGGCGGCCTCGGCTCCACCATGTTCACGGTTTCGGCCATGGCGCTGATCCTGCGGCTGGCCCCGCCGGACGGCCGGGGCCGGGTGTCCAGCCTCTACGCCGGCACCTTCCTGATGGGCGGCATCCTCGGTCCAGTGGCCGGCGGCCTGCTGGCCGGGTTCGGTCTGCGCATGCCGTTCGTGGTCTATGCCATCGCGCTGCTCGTGGCGGCAGCCGTCGTGGCCGTCATGCTCAAGAAACCCGCAGCCCGCACGGCCAACGACGCCGCAGCTCCCGAGGCGATGGATCTGCGCGAGGCGCTCTCGGACCCGGGGTACCGCGCTGCCGTAATTTCTGCCTTCGCCAACGGCTGGGCCACCTTCGGCGTCCGGATGGCGCTGATTCCGCTCTTTGCCGCGGCGGTGCTTGGTGCCGGCCCGGAGACTGCCGGGCTGGCCTTGGCCGTATTCGCCGTCGGTAACGCGCTGGCGCTGACCTTCTCTGGCCGGCTCTCGGACGCCGCCGGGCGCCGTCCCCTGGTGATCGCCGGGCTGACCGTGGCCGGGCTGGCAATCGCAGCCATCGGGTTCACCGAGTCAGTCCCGGTGTTCGTGGCAGCCTCGGTCATCGCCGGCTTCGGCTCCGGGCTGCTCGGGCCGGCGCAGCAGGCTGCCGTTGCGGACATCATCGGCAACGACCGCAGCGGCGGGAAGGTGCTGGCCGTCTTCCAGATGGGCACCGACGCCGGCGCGATCATCGGCCCGGTCCTGGCCGGAGCGCTGGCCGACCGGCTCAGTTATGCCTGGGCCTTCGGGGTTACCGGAGCCATCATGCTGGCGGCCGCGCTCCTCTGGCTGCTCTTCGGCCGCGAGACGCTGCTCCGGCCCCTGGAGGAACGTGCTGCGGGCTGACGCGCGGCATCGGACAGCCCGCGTCACAGCTGTTCCCGGCGTCCGGGGCTAACGGTATCCAGCGTCCGCCGGAATAGACCGGCTGAGGCTAGTTCAGTAGCGCGTCCACGAAGTCTTCGGTTTCGAACGGGGCCAGGTCGTCAGCGCCCTCGCCCAGGCCCACGAGCTTCACGGGCACGCCCAGGCTGCGCTGGATGGCGACGACGATGCCGCCCTTGGCGGTGCCGTCCAGCTTGGTCAGGACAATGCCAGTGATGTTGACGACCTCGGCGAACACCTTGGCCTGGTTCAGTCCGTTCTGGCCGGTGGTCGCGTCCAGCACCAGCAGCACCTCGTCTACGGAGGCCAGCTTTTCGATGACGCGCTTGACCTTGCCCAGTTCGTCCATCAGGCCCACCTTGTTCTGCAGGCGCCCTGCGGTATCCACCATGACTACATCGACTTCCTGCTCGATGCCGGCCTTGACCGCCTCGTAGGCGACGGAGGCCGGGTCGGCACCATCGATGTCGGACTTGACGGTGGGAACACCCACGCGCGATCCCCAGGTGGCCAGCTGCTCGGCCGCGGCCGCGCGGAAGGTGTCGGCGGCGCCCAGGATCACGTCCTTGTCCTCGGCCACCAGCACGCGGGCCAGCTTGCCTACAGTGGTGGTCTTGCCGACGCCGTTGACGCCCACCACCATCATCACCGCGGGGCGGTCGGCATGGCGCATCACGGCCAGCGAGCGGTCCATGGACGGATCAACCAGCTTGATCAGTTCCTCGCGCAGCATGGTCTTGACCTGCTCAGGGCTGCGGCTGCCCTCCACCTTCACGCGGTCCTTGAGGGCATCCACCAGTTCCAGGGTTGGCTCGGTACCGAGGTCGGCCAGCAGCAGCGTCTCTTCAATCTCGTCCCAGACGTCGTCGTCAATCCTGTCACTGGCAAGGAGCGCCAGCAGACCCTTGCCCAGGGCGTTGTTGGACTTGACCAGCCGGGCGCGCAGCCGGGTCAGGCGGCCCTGCACCGGTGCCGGCGTCTCGACCGGAATGGTCTCCAGCGCGGCGGCGTCCTCCGGGATTTCAACGTCGGCCGGCGGCAGTTCGTCTTCGGTCGGGGCACCAATCGGCGGTGCGGGACTTACCGGTCCGCGGGGCGCTTCCAGGGTGCCGGTACCGCCCCCGGCAGGCGGCATGGCCGGGTCATTGGCGTCCCGCGTGGTGGTGTAGGTGCCGGGCGGCGTTTTGCGTCCGCGCAGCAGCAGGGTTGCCACAGACCCGATGACGAGGATGGCGATGACTACGTAAATGATGATCATGGTTGCGTCCACGGGGTCTAGCCTACCGGCCGCCACCACACGCCGTGCAGCCGCACCGAAGGACGGTTTACCATCCGCGGTACACTGCGGGCATGTCCACCAAAGGCGCGGACCAGGGCGGGCCGAAGGTTGCACCGGCCGGTCACGATCACGCCGCGCCGGCCGGTCACGAACAGGTCGCACCCCCTCTGCCGCCGCGCGCCGAACCGAGCCTGAAGGGCCCGGCCGCCGGGATGCTGCTGCATGCAGTCCGCGGGCACTTTCTTCAGCTCGCCGAACTGGCCGGTGCTGCCCGGCGCAACGCCCCGGATGCCGTGCACCAAATGCGCACCGCGACCCGCCGGATGCGCTCGGTATTGAAGGCCTACCGCAAACTATTGGACCCGCCGCCGGACCGGCTGCAGGAGGAGCTCAAGTGGCTCGCTGGCGAACTGGCTGCTGCCAGGGATGCTGAGGTGCTGACCGAACGCCTGGGGCGCTTGCTGGCCGTCGCCGTCGAGGATCAGAGCGACGGCGATGCCAGGGGCCACGAGCAGGATAGCGGCAAAGGTACGGACGAGCACTACGACGGGCCCGGAACGGACGGGGCCCACGGGGACGCCCCGGCGAATCCGGCCCGGCAGGTGGAGCGGCGGATGGAGCGGACGGTATTGCCGGACACTCCCGGAACTGCACCTGCAGTCCGCCGTCTGAACACCGAACTGGCGCAGCGGCTGGACGCTGGACACCGGCAGGTGGTGCGGGCCCTCAACGGCAAGCGCTACCGCCGGCTAGTGACGGACATCAAGGCTTGGCTGGATCAGCCGCCGCTGGCTCCGCTGGCCTCCGAACCGGCCCGGCAGGTCGTGCCTCGGTTGGTGGGGCGGCAGTTCAAGCGCCTCCGTGCAGCGGCCAGCCCCGCCCTCGCCGCTCCGGAGGAAATGAGACAGGCCGAAGAAGCGCTGCACGAAACCCGCAAACGGGCCAAACGGTTGCGTTATGCCGCCGAAGCGGCCGCGGCGCTCTCCCCCGTCGACGCCGCTGACCTAGGCCAGGCGGCCCACGAAATCCAGAGTGTGTTGGGCGAACACCAGGATGCCGTGGTGGCACGGCAGCTGCTGCGCCGGGTGGCGGCCAAGGCAGCCGACGACGGGGAGGATACCTTCCTCTATGGCCGTCTTGACGCCCTGGAACAGGCGGCGGCCCAGGAAGCAGTGTCACAGTTCCAAACGCTCTGGCACCGCTTTCCCTCGGCCAAACCGAAGAGCTGGGGCAAACCGTGGAAGCCGGTCTGACCGCACGCGGCGGCAGAGCCGGCTGACCGCCGGCGCCGGCAGCTACGGCCTGCCGGATCCGGTGCCCCGGCACATGCCGTACCGGCGAGCGCCGCAGCGACTGTACGATCGACGCATGAAGCCGTTCCTGCTGCTGGCCACTCGGGCCGAAGACACCGCAGCCGATGAGGAGTATGCGGCCTTCACCCGGTTCAGTGGCCTGGAACCGGCCCAGTTGCACCGGGTACGGCTGGAGGCCGGGCCGATGCCGGCGATCGATCTGGACCGTTACAGCGGCATCATCCTGGGTGGCAGCCCCTTCACTTCCAGCGACGACGACGCGGCCAAATCCGCTGTCCAGCTGCGGGTGGAAGCCGAGCTTGAGCAGCTGCTGGACACCGTCGTCGCCCGCGATTTTCCGTTTCTGGGGGCCTGCTACGGCGTGGGTACGCTGGGCAGGCACCGCGGCGGCGTGGTGGACAGGCGCTACGGTGAGCCAATCGGCGAGGTGCGCATTGTGCTGACGGACGACGGCGCCGCCGATCCCCTGCTCTCCGGCCTACCACGGAAGTTCAGCGCCTTCGTGGGGCACAAGGAAGCTTGTTCGGTGTTGCCCTCCGGCGCGGTCCGGTTGGCGGGGTCCGAGCACTGCCCGAACCAGATGTTCAGGCTGCAGGAAAACCTCTACGCCACGCAGTTCCATGCCGAGCTCGATGGCGAGGGCCTGCTGACGCGGATCTGGATCTACCGCGACGCCGGCTATTTCCCGCCGGACCAGGCAGACGCCGTCATGGAACAGGTCCGCGGACACTCGGTGACGGTTCCGCAGCGGATACTGCGCAACTTTGTGGCCCGCTACGCCGCCCCCTGACACCGGCACACCGCATCACACCACACCTACACACCGCATCACCACCCTGCATCACCACACCGAAGCGAGGAACTTACGTGAGTTTGAAAGAGCAACTGCAGGCCGACGTCGTTGCCCACATGAAGGCAGGCAACAAGAGGGCGCTGACCACCGTGCGCAACATCCTGGGTGAAATTGCCACCAAGGAAAAGTCCGGCAAGTCCCCGGTGGAGCTCGATGATGCCCAGACCACTGCGCTGCTGCAGAAGGAGGCCGCCAAGCGACGCGATACTGCCCGTATCTACACGGAAGCCGGAGAAGAAGCGCGGGCCGCGGCGGAATCCGCTGAGGCCGAAGTCATCGAGGCGTACCTGCCCAAGCCGCTGACCGAGGCCGAGGTAGCGGACATCGTTGATGAAACCATCGCCGGGCTCAAGGCCGACGGCGTGGAGCTGTCCATGCGCCAGATGGGAGCGGTGATGAAGCCGGTCGCCGAGAAGGTTGCCGGCCGCTTCGACGGAAAAGCCGTCAGCGAGATGGTCCGCGGACGGCTCGCCCAGCAGTAGCCGGCCCCTCCCGTGCATCCCGGCCAAATGGCCGGCGGCTCGGTCAACTGACCAGGATTTGGGTCGAGGACTCCTTGAGCTTCGCGTTGGCCCAGCGCATCTGGCGCAGCGTCTCAGGGTGGCACCGCTGGGTGACCTCCAGCAGGTCGGTGTGTTTGATGCCCTGGGCCGCTTGGGCGAGCATTTCCCAATCCGTGGACACCCCGGAGGCTTGCAGGTAAATCTGCCGCAGGTCGCGCAGCAGCAGCAGCGCGACGTCGCTCCGGCGGCCCAGCAGTTCACTCCCCTTTTCACGTAGCCGTTCCGCCAGCGCCGCCTCGTCCCGGGGCTCCGGATCCAGGTTCTGGCCGTACTGCTTGCCAATGTCGGCGATCTCCCGCACATGCTGCTGGGACCAGCGGGCCAAATCGCGGCCGAGGTGGTAGATCTCATGGTCCACTTTGTGCCGTTCGGAGACCTGCAGCAGTTCGTGTGCCAAGTCGTTTTCGGATCGGTGGAGCTCGTGCAGTACCAGTCCGATCTTCATGACTGTCCTCCCCGGGTGGCCGCCGCAAGCTCTTCGTCCACGCCGGCGTCGCCGCTGCCGGTCGTCGGCTTGGCTACCGCCCCTACGGGAGCTGAAGCCGTGTTGGTGGGAGCCGGCGCTGGTCCCTCGCCGGTCCCGATCTTCTCCAATCGGGCGGCGGCCGTCTTGAAGATCGGCTGTTTGGAGGCTGCATCCCAGTCGGTCATCGTCAGTTCGTTGGCCGCCCGCCCGGCGCCGTCGGGCCCATAGCCGCCCTGGGTATCCCAGTAGCCATAGTGGAAGGGAAGGAAGAGGACTCCGTCCCGAATGCCGCTGATGCGCACCTGCGCCCGCACCGAGCCACGGGGCGTCGTCACCTCGGCCAGATCGCCCTCCGCGATGCCGTAGGCTGCGGCGTCGGCCTGGGACATCTCCACCCAGACCTCCGGAGCCGCCGCCTGCAGCTGCGGCGCACGTCCTGTCTTGGTCCGGGTGTGGAAGTGGAACAGAGTGCGGCCGGTGATGAGCTGCAGCGGGAACTCCTGGCCAGGCATTTCATGCGGCGGCAGGTAACCTGCCGCCTTGATGACGGCTTTGCCCTCCGGGTTCATCGCTTTGTACTCATCCGCTTCCAGAGGGGCGCCGGTCAGCAGGTCTTTGCCGTAGCTTTCGCAGTAGTCGGGAGCGCCCCAGAACTTGCCGTCCGTGTAGATGCGTTCCGTTCCCTCCGGATTCTCTTCGTTGCAGGGCCACTGGATGCCCGAACTGCCGCGCAGTTTGTCGTAGGTCAGTCCCGTGTAGTCACAGGGCCGGCCGCGGCTGCATTCCTTCCACGCCTCGAACGCCGATTCCGGGTCGTCCCATTTCACCAGTGGGCCGCCGTCCTTGTCCCGCAGGTCCAGCCGCTTGGCGTAGTCCAGGAAAATGTCCAGGTCGGGTTTGGCCAGCCCGGGCGGGTCCACCGCCTTCTCCGACAAATGGACCGTCCGGTCGACGTTGGTGAAAGTGCCGGTTTTTTCGCCCCAGGTCGCGGCCGGCAGCACGACGTCGGCCAGTTGGGCGGTCTCGGACAGGAAAATGTCCTGCACGACCAGGAAGAGCCGCTCCTGCTGCAGGACGGAACGGATCCGCGCAAGTTCGGGGAGCGATACGGCGGGGTTCGTGCCGCTGACCCACAGCAGCCGGATGGACCCGTCCTCCACGTACCGCATCATTTGCATCACGTGGGTGGGCGGCGACATGTGCGGGATCTGCATCGGATCAACGTTCCAGACCCGGGCCAGGTCCTCGACGTGGGCGTCGTTGGACCAGTTGCGGAAGGCGGGAAGATCGCCATCGCCGCCGCATTCGCGGGTGTTCTGCGCGGTCGGTTGCCCGTTCATTTGCAGGATGCCACAGCCGGGCTTGCCCAGCATGCCGCGGATGATGTTGATGTTGTTGACCTGCACGGCCGCTGCGGTGGCCTGGTTGGACTGGTAGAACCCCTGCAGCACGGTGGAGAGCAGCCGCTCGGCCTGGCCCATGATCCGCGCCGCTTCCCGGATCTTTTCCACCGGGACATCGCAAATGCCGGCCGCGAGCTCAGGCGGATACTCCTGCACCCGCTTCTCCAGCTCGTCATAACCCACCGTATGGGCGCTGATGTACTCATGGTCCACCCAACCGTTGGAAATGATTTCATGCAGCAGTGCGTTCATCAGCGCAACGTTGGTGCCCGGCCGGGGCGCAAGATGAACCGTTGCGGCCTTCGCCACGGGCGTGGAGCGCGGATCGATACAGACAATCTTCGGTGGGTTGGCACCGGCCAGCCGGTCGAGCACCCGGGACCAGAGGACCACCTGGGTCTCGGCCATGTTGTGCCCGTAGAGGGCGATGACGTCGGCATGATCGACGTCGGTGTACGAGCCCGGCTGGCCGTCGCAGGCAAAGGACGCCTTCAGGGCTTCGGCGGCGGTCGCCGTGCACAACCGGGTATTGCCGTCCACGTGGTTGGTGCCCAAGCCGCCATGGGCTACCAGCCCCAGGGTGTAGTACTCCTCGGCGAACAGCTGACCGGTGGTGTAGAAGCCAATCGCGCTGGCGCCCTGTTCGTCCAGCAGTTCCTTGGTCCGGCCCACGATCCGGTCCATGGCAGTGTCCCAGTCCGTTTCGACCAACTTCCCTTTCTCCCGGATGAGCGGTGCGGTCAGCCGATCGGGGGAAGCGTTTGCCTGCCAGCCATACAGGTCTTTGGGCCCCAGCCGTCCGTGGTTGACCCGGTCCCCGGCGCGGCCGCGGACACCGGCAATCCTGCCGTCCTTGACGGCGATGTCCAGGGCATCGCCGTTCGAGTGGAGGATGGAGGCCGTCTGGACCCACCGGTCGACGCCGCCAGGGTCCAGCCCCTCCTCAAGATGCATGTCCACCCGGACCGGCCAGTCCCCGCCCGCGGGGTACGGGGTTCGGGTGCCCCATGGTTCTGCTATTCGGTCTATGCGTGCCATCACGCCTCCGATTGCCTTGGTACTTCAGGAAAGGGTGTCCTTCAGGATTGCTGCGGGGTCACAGCGGAAAGGTCCGGCAGCTTGCTCTCCGTGACCGGTTGGATGCCGGTGACCGTGGCGTAGCCTGCGGCCAGCAGCGCGTAATCGCTCTCCGGCGGTGCGTGCTCCTGACTGTCCGCGATCGCCAGCCGGAGGTCCTCGTCGCCGCGCTCGGCCATCGTCGTCTGCACGATGCCGAATTCCGCCAGCGTCGCGGTCCGGTATTCAGGCAGGTCGGTTCCGTTCACGTTGGGCACGTTGAGGTTGAGGACAGTACCGGCTTCCTGCTCCATCAGGTACGGCAGCAACCCGGTGGCCAGCCGGGCAGCGGTCTCCCAGTTCAGGTGCGCCGGGTCCAGCCCGGTGTCCAGGGAAACAGCCATCCCCCGACGGCCGTTCACGCCGGCGGTCAGGGCCGCGCCGACGGTGCCGGAGTGCAGGATCACCCGTCCCACGTTCGCGCCGCGGTTCACGCCCGACAGCACCAGGTCCGGCGCTTCCCCGAAGGCACCGTGCGGCGCGATCATCGCGATGAACCCCGGTGAGCCGTGCACAGCGTAGGCAGGCACGGATTCGAGACCCTCCAGCGTGCGCCGCTCAATCCGGATGCGGCCCTCGTCCTCGCGCGCCGTGATGGACGCACTGCTGCCGCTGGCCTCCGTTACCGGGGCCGCCACCGTTACGTTCAGCCCGGCTGCCAGCGCCCCTGCCGCCAAGGCATGCAGTCCCGGGGAGTCAATCCCGTCGTCGTTGGTGATCAGAACCATCTTCGGCTTGTTCATTGTTCCTGGACCTTCTGCGCCAGCTCCACCGGGCTGGCTTGCCGGTCTGCCGCAAGGACCCGGACGCCTTCGTCCTCGATCAAATGCCTGATCACGCTGCCGCTCTCGCCTGAGAACACGGCGCACATCATGACGGAGGCGCCGAGGGCCGCCAGCATCCGCGCCTGCCAGACGCCCTGGCCGCCGGCGTGGAAGTGGATGTCGACGGCGCCGTCCACGTTCTCTACCGTCACCGTCAGGCCGGGTGAGGGAGCGAAGATGACTACGGAGCCCATTGCTGGCCTCCTTCGAAACGGCATTTAGCCATGGATGCCTCCTTCGCCCGGGCGACCGGCTGTGGCTCGATGGCCCGCTTCCGTATGCAGTGGCTTTGGCTTTGGCTTCGACCCTAACGTTCATCGGAACCTCCGACAATGGGCTGACAGACCACGGCTGCCATCCCCGCCGGGATGATGGTGGCTGCAGAACTGTCTTCGGGCTGCGGCTCCGGGGCTTGGTCGCCGCCAGGGCGGGGGTACGCGCAGCCGGCCTGTCATCGGCCGGAAAAAAGGAGCGGACGTGCAGTTCACAACATCCACTCGAAACGCACCGCTCCGGCCAAGGTCAGGGCCCCCAGGGGAGGCAGCTGACCGTGTCATTCCGGGGTGCGGCCCGCCAACACGCAGTCGATGATCTGCCGGACCCGGGCCTCGGCGATGATCTTGAAATGCCCGGTGGTCTCCAGCCGGATGTTGACGGCGCCGTCCAGCCGGCAGCCGCCGGGGATGTGCGGGTCGAAGGCACTGTAAACCGACACGATCCGGTGGTTAACGTCCAGGTTGGCCAGCAACCGCTGCACGACCCGGTTGTTCGGCGAGAACGCCCGGACCATCGGCGTCAGGGCGAAGGAGGCATAGCGGGAACCGGAAAAGGGCGTCCCGATCGCCACCATGCGGTTCACCCGCCCGGCTGACTCCGCCGTCGTCATCACGTACTTGCCGATCAGCCCGCCCTTGCTGTGCGCAATGATGGTCACGTTGGTTAGGTCCTGCCCGCGCAGGTAGTCACCGACGATGCGGGCCATCCGCTCCACGCTGCCCACGTTGTAGCCCAGCGGCTCGACCACGTGCACCGGGTGCCCGCGGCCGTGCACGTGCTCAATCAGCGGGCGCATGAACTTCCAGGACTCGTAGATGCCTGGAATGACGACGACGGGGTCCGCGCCGTGCCGTCCAGCCTCCCGGTATTGTGCCGGGCCGGTCCGGGCCAAGAACCCCCTCACCTGCTGGTAGCCGATGTAGGCGTAGTCCAGCAGCCAGCCCCGGCCCAGCCGCAAGGCGCGGAGCAGCTTGGTCACTGCCGGCCGCCGATGGCGGTGTCACCGCCGGGAGCATCGCCGTCCGGTGCCGCCGGTGCCAGGCACAGCCGGGCGACCGGGCCGGGTGAACGGAACATCATCACGTGCGCCTCGCCGGCAATGCTGTCCAGCGTGGCGTCGGGGCAGGCATCTGCCAGCTCCTGGCACCAGTCCAGCGGCACGATCGGATCTCGGTCACCGCGGACGATCCGCACCGGCACCTGCACCCCGGCGATTCGCTCCTCGAGCGCCTGGCCGAGCATCGCCGGCAACGTCTTCAGATACCACCGCAGCCCGCAGCGCAGGTAATCCGTGACTTCGATCATGTCCACGGTCAGCGGTTCCCGGAAAGAGTCCTGGAACAGCCGCAGGCCGTGCTGCCAGGCGGTGCGCTCCCGGCGGTTGGCCGTAGGCGCCAGCAGCACCATGGCCGTCGCGGCGTCCGGGTAGGCCAGACCCAGTTCGACGACGACCTGGCAGCCCATCGAGTGGCCCACCAGCACCGCGGGGCCGATGTCCAGCCGTTCCATGGCGCCGCGGACCAACCGGGCAAAGTCCACCAGCGCAAGGGCATGCTCCGGCTTGGCGGTGCCGCCGTGGCCGGGCAGATCCACCAAATGCACGGTGGCGTGCCGGGCCAGTTCGGCCGCGAGAGGTTCGAAATAGCGGGCGGAGACTCCGATGCCGTGCACCAGCACGAAGTCGGTGGGCCCGGAGCCGAGCGTCCGGATGCGGACCTCGCATCCGTCGATGGTCAGCAACTGGGCGGTCTCGCCCGGTATTTTCGCCAATTCGCTTGCCTTCCTGCCTCAGTCGACCAGTGCCTTTGCATGTTCCAGCCGTTGCGAGATGACGGTGGTTACGCCGTCGCCGCGCATCGTTACACCGTACAGCGCGTCCGCCACTTCCATGGTGCGCTTCTGGTGGGTGATGACGATCAGCTGGCTGGATTCGCGCAGCTCCTCGAAGATGGTGATCAGCCGGCCCAGGTTGGTGTCGTCCAGGGCGGCTTCCACCTCGTCCATCACATAGAACGGGGACGGGCGGGCCTTGAAGATGGCCACCAGCAGGGCCACCGCAGTGAGCGAGCGTTCGCCGCCGGAGAGCAGGGACAGGCGCTTGATCTTTTTGCCGGCCGGCCTGGCCTCGACCTCGATGCCCGTGTTAAGCATGTCCTCGGGATTGGTGAGCACCAGCCGCCCCTCGCCGCCCGGGAACAAGCGGCCGAACACCCGCTCGAACTGCGCGGCGGTGTCATGGTACGCCTCGGTGAAGACCTGTTCGACCCGCTGGTCGACTTCCTTGATGATGTCCAGCAGGTCCTTGCGGGTGGCCTTGAGGTCTTCCAGTTGCGTGCTCAGGAACTGGTGGCGTTCCTCCAGCGCAGCGAATTCCTCCAGCGCCAGGGGGTTGACCTTGCCCAGCGCGGCCAAATCCCGTTCGGCCTTCTTGAGCCGCTTCTGCTGCTCCTCGCGCACGAACGGCACACCCTCGGCGACTGTGTTGCCGTCGTCGTCCACCTCAGCCCGCAGCGCCGCCCACTTGTCGTTCGACGCCGCCGTGGCAACGGGCACGGGCTGGTCCGGTCCGTACTCGGCGATCAGGTGGTCCGGCGTCAGGCCCAGCTCGTCGATGGACCGGGTCTGCAGGGCCTCGATCTTCAGCTTCTGCTGGGCCCGTGCCAGTTCGTCCCGGTGGACCGAATCCGTCAGTTCGCGCAGTTCGGCGGCGAGCGCGTCGGTGGACGAGCGTACCGCGGTCAGCTCGGCCTCCCAGGCAGCGCGCACCTCCTCGGCCTCGTCGCGTTCCCGTTCGGCCAGGTCCACCGAGACGTCCAGCCAGGCCAGCGTCTGCCGGGCCCCCTGTGCGACGGCGGAGGCCTTGGCTGCCTGGAGCCGCCGCTTGCGGGCCCGCTCGGCGGCCTGGGCCCGGGCGTGCCGTTCCGTGGCGGCGGCCCGTTCCAGTGAGGCCGCGCGGTTGCCAATGGCGGTCAGCTGTTCTTCACCCGAGCGCAGCGCCAGCCGTGCTTCCATCTCCGCCTGGCGCGCCTGGCTTGCCGCGGCGGCGAGCGCATCCCGCTGTTCGGTGGACGGCTCAGCATCGGCAGGAGCGTCATCGGCAGCTTGGGCTGCACCGAGCCGCTCGGTGATCTCGGCCAGCTTTTGCTGCTCAATGACAATGTTCGCCTCGGCAGCTTCCACCAGCTTGGCCAGCCGTTCACTCTCGCCGGTGGCCGAGCGCAACGCCGACCCCAGGTGTCCGAGGCGTTCGGCGACGGCGGCCAGCCGCGCGTCGGATTCGTGGAGCTGTTCCAAGGCTGCATCTGCCCGCAGCTTGGCCTCGTCACGGCGCGACGTGGCGCCGGCAATGGCGAATTTCGTCCGTTCCGCCCGTGCTGTGGCGGCGTCAAGCCGGTGCACGGTCTCGTCCACTGCAGCCTGGACCTCCAGCAGACTGGGCCCGCCGGCCGACCCGCCGCGGGCCGAGCAGGACGTGAAGAGATCACCCTCCCGGGTCACGGCAGTCAGGGCCGGGTAGTGGGCGATGAGGGCTGCGGCCGCCTGCAGGTCCTGGACAACGACGACGGAGCCCAGCAGCGCGCGGACCGCGCCTTCGACGGCCTGCTTGGCCTGGACCAAACCGGCCGCCGGAGTCGCGCCGTCGGGCACGTTTCCCGCCGGGGCCGTGGCAGCGCCGGCTAACTGTTCCAACTCCCCGGCGATCAGCAGGCCCAACTGGCCGGCGTCGTCGGCCTTCATCAGTTCCAGCGCCCGCACAGCCGCGTCCGGGTCGGCAACGGCGACTGCTTCTGCCAGCGGACCCAGGGCTGCCGCGATGGCCGCTTCGTAGCCGGGCTCCACGGTGATCAGGTCCGCCAGCGGTGCCAGCACACCCTCGGTGCCGGAGGCGAGCAGCATCTCGCTGCCGTCCCGCCGGTTGAGCCCGACTTCGAGGGCTTCCTTGCGGGCAGTCAGGGCATCGCGTTCCCGTTCGGCCTCGCGTTCCTCGGCCAGCAACTGCTCCAGCTCCGCCTCGATGTCCGCCAGTTCATCACTGGCTTCCTCGTACGCTGCGTCGAGGCCTTCTTCGCCTTCTTCCACCCCGGCCACCTGGGACTCCAGCGCGCTGAATTCGGCGTGCGCCTGGCGACGGCGTTCCTCGCCCTCGGTGATCGATGCCCGCAGCCGTCCCAGCTCCGCCTCAGCCGATTCCACCCGCGACCTGGCGGCGCCCACTTGTCCGGCCAGCTTTGCCAGTCCTTCGCGCCGGTCGGCAGCGGCCCGCAGGATGCTGGTCAGCCGCTTCTCTTCGTCCTGGGCCGCACGCTCGGCGGCGGCGCGTGCTTCAATCGCGTCATCCAGCGCTGCCCGGCGGTCCTCGAGTTCGAACTCCAGCTCCGCCTGTTCCTCGCGGACCTCGGCTGCCTGCTGTTCCAAAATCTCCGGATCCCGACCGCTCTCCGGTTCCTGGTCCGCCGAGCCGAGCAGCCGCCGTCGTTCATTGGCCAGACTGGCGAGGGCCCGGAAGCGTTCGCGGGTGGAGGAGAGCTGGTACCAGGTGTCGCGTGCCGCATTCAGCTTCGGCGTGGCTTCGGCCGCCAGCCGCTCCAGCTCGGCCAGCCGGCGGCGCCCTGACTCCAAAGTCTTTTCCACCTCGGCCTGCCGGGTTTTCAGCGCGGCCTCGTCCGCCACTTCCTGCGCCAGGGAGGTGCTCAGCTCCACCAGTTCGTCGGCCAGGAGGCGGGCACGGGCGTCACGGACCTCGAACTGGACCTGCTGGGCACGGCGGGCCACTTCTGCCTGTTTGCCCAGCGGCGTCAGCTGCCGGCGGATTTCACCGGTGAGGTCCGTGAGCCGCTGCAGGTTGGCCTGCATGGACTCGAGTTTTCGGACAGTTTTTTCCTTGCGGCGGCGGTGCTTGAGGATGCCGGCAGCTTCTTCCACGAAGCCGCGGCGGTCTTCGGGCGTGGCGTGAAGTACCTTGTCCAGCTGGCCCTGTCCCACGATCACGTGCATCTCGCGGCCCAGGCCGGAGTCCGAGAGCAGTTCCTGGATGTCCAGCAGCCGGCAACTGCTGCCGTTGATGGCGTATTCGGACCCGCCGGTGCGGAACAGCGTGCGGGAAATGGTGACTTCGGAGTATTCGATCGGAAGGGCGCCGTCGGCATTGTCGATGGTCAGCGACACGTGTGCGCGCCCCAGCGGGGGCCGTCCCGCCGTGCCGGCAAAAATGACGTCCTCCATCTTGCCGCCGCGCAGTGTTTTGGCGCCCTGCTCCCCCATGACCCAGGCGAGGGCGTCCACCACGTTGGACTTGCCGGAGCCGTTCGGACCGACCACTGCCGTGACGCCGGGCTCGAAGTCGAAGGTCGTCGCCGACGCAAAAGACTTAAAGCCCCGCACAGTCAGAGATTTAAGATGCACGTTGTGTCTCCCGCGGC
>NZ_JBNHHB010000112.1:0-17787 GCF_059091905.1 Arthrobacter sp. Dra40 | reverse complement strand
TCTGGGCGACGATCGGCAGCACCAGCAGCAGCACCACCAGGGTGACGATCCCGCCGGCGCTGTTGCGCAGCAGGGATCCGAGCGCCAGGCCCATCAGGGCCACCACGGCCAGGTACACGCCGGACAGCAGCATGGACTGGACCAGGTTGTCCACGTCAAGCCCGAATTCCCTGCCGTAATTGGCCAAGATCGGCTGCAACAGGAAGTAGGTGATGAAGCTGGAAACAATGCCGACGACGGCGGCCACCACCGCGACCACCAGCGCCTTGGCGAACAGCGGCGACAGCCGCGACGGCACGGCGGTCATGGTGGACCGGATCATGCCAGTGGAGTACTCCGAGGCGATCAGCAGCACACCCAGCGAGCCGATGATCAGCTGGCCGAAGTCAAGGCCGCCGCTGGTCATCAGGTACAGGATGGACACGTCCATGCCCGCCGCGGCCGGGTCCTGGCCGGCGGCTTCCATCTGCTCCATCCCGGTGGCGATGCCCCAGCCGCCGAGCAGCCCGATGCCGACCATCACCAGGATGGTGGTTGCCAGCAGGACCCAGGTGGAACGCAGGGTGGTGAACTTGATCCACTCGCTCCGCAGCGTCCGGGGGAAGCTTACGCCGGGGCCGGCGACGTGCCCGGCTTGGGGGGTCAGGGTTGCAGCGCTCATGGTCAGTTTCCTTCCTGGCCGGCGCCGGCGGCGACAGCAGCGTGCCGTCCGGACTCTGCAGTGCCGGCATGGTCATGTACATCGGCCACCGGGCCGGAGTGGTATTCGACGTCGTCCTTGGTCAGGTCCATGTAGGCCTCCTCCAAGGACGCCTGCAGCGGGGTGAGCTCGTAGACGAGCACCTGCTGGGCCAGGGCGGTCTGGGCAATGGTCCGCGCCGCAACCCCGCTGACTTCCAGCAGTTCAGGTTCGCGGGCTTCAACGCTGACGCCTGCCCCGGCCAGTGCCCGGGTGAGGACGTCCGGCCGGTCGGTGCGCACCCGTACCCGCTGTGCGCGGTTGTTGAGAATGTCCTGAATGGGCGCATCGGCGATGATTCGGCCGCGGCCGATCACGATCAGGTGGTCCGCGGTCAACGACATTTCGCTCATCAGGTGCGAGGAGAGGAACACGGTACGGCCCTCTGCCGCGAGCGCCCTGACCAGGTTGCGGACCCAGAGGACGCCTTCCGGGTCCAGCCCGTTTACCGGTTCGTCCAGGATGATGGTCTGCGGATCGCCGAGCAGGGCGGCCGCGATGCCCAGCCGCTGCCCCATGCCGAGTGAGAACCCGCCGACGCGTTTCTTGGCAACGGCGCCCAGGCCGGTCAGCTCGATGACATCGTGCACCCGCTGGGTGGGGATGCTGTGGGTCGCGGCCATGGCCCGGAGGTGGTTGTACGCGGTGCGGGAGGTGTGCACGGCCTTGGCATCGAGCAGGGCGCCGACTTCGCGCAGCGGCGCCCGGTGCTTGGCGTAGTGCTTGCCATTGACCAGGACGTCTCCCGAGGTGGGACGGTCCAGCCCCATGATCATGCGCATGGTGGTGGACTTGCCGGCGCCGTTCGGCCCCAGGAAGCCGGTAACCCGGCCGGGCTGAACCGTAAAGGAGACGCCCTGCACTGCCGGTTTGTTGCCGTAGACCTTGACCAGGCCGTGTGCCTCGATCATCTGAACCGTCCTTCGTGGTGTGGGGTGGCGCCCGGATTTTCGGGGCCACTCAGTACGTTACGGATTGCCGGGCGGCAGCACACCGCGCTGCGGGATGATCTTGACGCCCGGCTGGATCGTCCTAATGGATGACGCTACGTGCCGCGTGAAGGCGGACTCTACTGGGGGAAGCCCTGAGCGGCCCCTGACGGTTCCCGGAGCGCTGCTGCCCACTGGCAGAGGTGCCGGCACTAAGCCCACCCTGCTGCCGGGCCCTTATTGGCCCGCGGCCTCGCGAAAATTTGCTCAGATCGCCACTGCGGCAGGGGGTGACTGGTGCCGGCGGCTTTCCAAACGCAGCTCCAAGTCATCCATCACCAAGGCGGCCAAGTCCTCCAACGTCTGAGTGTCTTCGTCGCTGAAGTCACGCGGTTCGAAGTCCAGGACGCAAAGGGTGCCCAGGTTGAATCCGTCCCGGGTTCTCAGCGGGACGCCGGCATAAAACTGCAACCCAAAGTCGCTGGCCACCAGCGGGTTGGCAAACGCCCGGGGATCCGCGGGCGCATTATTGATAACCCAGGGTCCGTGCTGCAGGATGGCCGAGGCGCAGAGTCCGGGTTCCCGGTCGATCTGCTCGACGTCCAGGCCGTGGTGTGACTTGAACCAGATGCGATCGTGGTCCACCACGCTGACAATGGCAATCGGGGCGGCGAGAAGGCGGGAGGCCAGTGCGGTGATGCGGTCGTACGCTCCGTCCGGCGGGGTGTTCAGAATCTCGTAGCGTCGAACCGCTTCCATACGTTGAGCTTCGTCTACAGGGATTATGGATGCGTCCACCCTACGCCGACCCCGGAGTGCGAGCCCCACATCAGCCAATGCCAGTGCCACCTCCCGCCCTGTGGGCCGTTCCTCTGGTTCACGCGCCATCATGGCGGTCAGCAACCCCGCCCACTCCGGCCCGAATCCTGCGGGGACGTCCGGATCACGCAGCAAGCGGGCAACAGCCGACTCCAGCGGCGGGCCGGGAAAGGCAGCCTGGCCGGTAAGGCATTCCAGCAGAACCAGGCCCAGCGAATAAATGTCGCTGGCCGGGCCTATCGGTTCGCCCTTCGCTTGCTCCGGGCTGAGGTAGGCAGCGGTCCCGTAGACCCCCGGAACATGGGCATCATCGGAAACCACCATGGCGACTCCGAAATCGGCGAGCTTGGCGCGCAGGCGCGAGCCGTCGTCGTCGTAATTAAAGAGCATGATGTTGCCCGGTTTTACGTCGCGGTGGACCACCGAGGCGTTGTGGATGTAGGCCAGTCCCTCGGCCAATTCACGGCCGATTTGGGCAACGTGGCGGGGCGGGAGGGCACCTTCGGCCAGCCGCACCCTCAGGTCGGCGCCTTCAATCAGTTCCATCACCAGATAAATTTGCGGATGTCCGGCTTCGATCTTGTCGATGCCTGCGTCCAGCAGGGTCACCAGATTCGGGTGGTTTAGCCGGGCCAAAAGCTTGATCTCCGCGTTGTCGCGGTGGAATTCTTCCTCGTCCATCGTGGGCCGTTGAATAACCTTGACGGCTACCTCCCGCCCCAAAACCTCATCTCGGGCCCGGTAAACCTTGGCGTTCGCTCCGGTACCTGCCAACTCCTTGAGCAGGTAGCGCCCGTCGAGCAGCATTCCGGATCGATTTAAATGAGGCGCCAACGTCTCCTGCTTCCCGGCTGCCTGTTTAACAGCACCCTTAGCATCTTACGGTGCAGCGGCGGCCCGTCGTGGTAGCGGTTGGGCTTTCTGCCCGTGTACGACCGGCTTACGGAGCTTTGCCCGCTCCACCGGGCAGCAGAAGGAGGTCAGTTGAGCGAGTCCGCTTTGCTGCCTGATGGGAGCTCATCCGCGACGCGGCGTCACGGTCACGAGTCGCGAGAGGTCGGTGCCTGGGGCGGCGAGCCGGTCCACGGTTTCGAAGACGAACTGTTGCATGGCCGCTGCCGCGGCCGAGGGCGGGACGTCGGTACGCCGGGCCAAGTTGACAGTCCGGGTCAGGTGGGGGCTCACCAGGCGGGTGCTGTCCAGCGTGGGGCGGTCGATGACCACCATGGCCGGAACCACGGCCACCCCCAGCCCCCGTTCCACGAACCGGAGCACTGCGTCCATCTCGGCGCCCTCGACGGCGATCGTCGGGGTAAGTCCCGCAGCGGAGAAGGCCGCGTCGGTGGCCACGCGCAGGTCATAGCTGCGGTTGAACGCGACTTGAGGGATCTCCGCCAGCTCCGCCAGGGTGAGCTCGGCCCGGTTCGGGCGTCCGCCCCGTTGCTCCTGCCCGTGTCCTGGCATCGGGGAGCCCGCGGCTGAGATCACCACCAGTTCCTCGGAAAGCAGGGGGATCAGCTCGGTGCCGGCTACGGATGGTTCGGCCCCGCGGGTGACCATCAGGGCAAGGTCCAAGGCGTTCTCGTTCAGAGCGTCCACCAGGGAGCGCGAGCCGCCCTCCGTGATGTGCAGGTCCACTCCCGGATGCGCGGCCCGGAAGGCCGCCAGCACGTCGGCAACCAGTGAGACGCACAGGGTAGGCGGGGCGCCGAGCCGGACGTGGCCGCGCCGAAGCCCGGCCAGTTCGTCCATCTGCTCGCGGGCGAACCGCGCGTCGCCCAGCATCCGCCGCGCGATGGGCAACAGCACCTCGCCTGCGTCGGTCAGTGTCACCCCGGCCGGTCCGCGGCGGAACAGTTTGGTGCCCACGTCGGCCTCCAGCGCGGCGATCTGCCGGCTCAGGGACGGTTGAGCGAGGAAGAGTTCCTCGGCGGCACGGGTGAAGTGGCCGTTCCGGGCCACGGCCTCGAAGGAGGACAACTGCTCGAGTTTCATCATAGCCTTTTTGCATCAGGGTCAGTTGAGCAATGCATTGGACTCATGATACCCGCCTTCCTAGCATGGGATATATGAGCACAAAGCACGCCGCCGAGCGACTGTTGTCCACCTCTGTCCTCGTCATCGGTACCGGTGGTGCCGGCTTGCGCGCCTCGATCGAACTGGCACAGCGCGGGGTCCAGGTGCTGGCGGTGGGCAAGCGGCGCAAGCACGACGCCCACACCACGCTGGCGGCCGGCGGCATCAACGCGGCGCTGGCCACCATGGATCCCGAGGACAGCTGGCAGCAGCACGCCGCCGACACCTTGCGCGAGTCCTATTTCCTGGCCGATCCGGCCATTGTGGAGACCGTGGCGCGCAATGCGGCCGGCGGCATCGAGGACCTGGAGAGGTGGGGAATGCCTTTCGCCCGGGAGGAAGACGGGCGGATTTCCCAGCGCTTCTTCGGCGCCCATAAGTACCGCCGTACGGCCTACGCCGGCGACTACACCGGCTTGGAGATCCAGCGCACCCTGATGCGCCGCGCGGCCGAACTGAACGTGCAGATCATCGACAGCATCTACATCACCCGCCTGCTGGTGGCGGACGGTACCATCTTCGGCGCGTACGGGTTCGACGTCGTGGACGGCACGCCCGTGCAGATCCACGCCGACGCGGTGATCCTGGCCGCCGGCGGGCACACCCGCATCTGGCGCCACACCTCCTCTCGGCGGGACGAGAACACCGGCGACTCCTTCCGCCTGGCGGCCCTGGCCGGAGCCCGGATCCGGGACGCCGAGCTGGTCCAGTTCCACCCCTCCGGACTGCTGGAGCCCGACGATGCTGCCGGCACCCTTGTCTCGGAGGCAGCACGCGGCGAAGGCGGCATCCTCACCAACGCGCTCGGCGAGCGCTACATGGAGCGCTACGATCCCGAGCGCATGGAGCTCTCCACCCGCGACCGGGTGGCCCTGGCCGGGTATACCGAGATCGCCTCGGGCCGGGGAACCGAGAAGGGCGGGGTCTATCTGGACGTGTCCCATCTGCCCCGGAAGGTTATCCTGCAGAAGCTGCCGCGGGTCTACCGCACCTTGATCGATCTGCAGATGGTGGACATCACGACCACGAAGATGGAGATCGCCCCGACCGCGCACTACTCCATGGGCGGGGTTTGGGTGGCCCCGGAGGACCACGGCACCGGCGTGGACGGGCTGTACGCCATCGGCGAGGCGTCCTCGGGCCTGCACGGGGCGAACCGCCTGGGCGGGAACTCGCTGATCGAGCTGCTCGTCTACGGACGCATTACCGGCGAGCACGCCGCAGAGTACGCCGCCTCCCGCACCACTGTCCGCCGGGACCCCTCCGCCGTCGAGTCCGCCCGCGCCGAGATGCAGGCCCTGCTCAGTGAGCGCGGGACCGAGTCGGCCCGGCGGCTGCAGCGCGAAGTGCGCAACCTGATGACGGAGCACGCCGGCGTCGTGCGCACCGGGCAGGGGCTCCAGGACGGCCTGACCAGGCTTGCCGCCCTCGAAGAACGGGCGCGGCACGTAACCGCGCACCCGGACATCGCCGGGTTCGACGACCTGGCCCACGCCTACGACCTGCTGGGCTCGCTCCTCGCGGCCCGGGCCACGCTCGAATGCGCCCTCGAGCGGCGTGAGACGCGGGGCTGCCACAACCGTGCGGACTTCCCCGAAATGGATCCGTCACTGCAAGGCAACTTCGTGTGGTCCCCGACCGAGGGAGTCAGCTTCGAGGCCCTGCCCCCTGCCCCGGACTCCTTCCGGTCCCTGGCCGAAGCCGACGCCGACGACTCGATGGCCGGCAAGCTCGTCGAGTAGCCCTGCGCTGCCGTCAGCCGTCATCAATGGAGCGTTTTCGGGCGTGGGTGTGCCGAGGACGGACCTGAAGGGCAGGCACCAGGAACCTCCGGCCTCGGGGCATGCCGGGGGCGGCGGCGAAGCCTACACCTGGGCCTTCGGGATCATGATCCACAGCGCGATGTATACCAGTTCCCCGATACCGACCAGTCCGAAAATAACGAACGCTAGACGCACCAGCAGTTTCGGCAGGCCGAAACGGGTGGCCAGGGCCGCGCAGACACCAGCGATCAGCTTGCCGTTCCGGGGACGAACCAATACAGCAGCCATGGCCACAGTCTAGTAACCGGAACCGCTTTCCCAACAGCATCCCGCGGCGGAAACGGCCCTGAGGTACCGATCCTGCTTCCTGGATGTTTCCAGCACGGTCACTTCTTGCGGGCCGTGAACAACAGGTACTCCCATTCCATCTTGCCGCCGCCGAGATCGTGCCGGCCGGCCAGTTCTTCGAGTTCCTCATCGAGGGCCTGGACCC
Source organism: Arthrobacter sp. Dra40 (assembly GCF_059091905.1). Classification (NCBI taxonomy): domain Bacteria; kingdom Bacillati; phylum Actinomycetota; class Actinomycetes; order Micrococcales; family Micrococcaceae; genus Arthrobacter; species Arthrobacter sp. Dra40. Next base: position 10,968 of record NZ_JBNHHB010000112.1, on the reverse strand, counting down.
GGTCGGGTTGGTCCCCGATGTAGCGGTAGGTGTTGATGGTGGGGCCATACGTGGCCTTGAAGAAGTCGCGGAACTCCGCGGCGGTGGCGAACCGGTCGACCGTCAGCTTTTCGCGCCGGGCCACAGCGTCGGTGGCCCGGTCCCCGAGCAGCTCCAGCACGTGCTGCTGGTTGCCCCACCGCGGCGGGGGTTGCGCCCCCGGAGGAGGCGGGGGTGCGTAAGGCCTCATGGTCGCAAACATCTGGCCAATGAAGCCTTCCGGCGTCCAGTTGGCGAGGGCGATCGTGCCGCCGGGCCGCAGCACGCGGACGAGTTCGTCGGCACTCGCCTGGTGGTTGGGGGCGAACATGATCCCCACGCAGGAGATCGCGGCATCGAAGGTACCGTCCCCGAACGGCAGGTTCTCGGCGTCGGCCTCCAGCCAGTCCACCGAAACCCCTGCCTCTTCGGCCAGCCGGCGCCCTTTCTCAAACAGCTCGGGGGTGAGGTCCGCCGCGGTGACCTGTGCCCCGGCCTGCGCCGCGGGGATGGCCGCGTTGCCGGAACCGGCGGCAATGTCCAAAACACGGTCGCCCTTCCGAATGCCGCTGGCCTCGACGAGAGCGGTGCCCAGCGCCGGGATCACCTCAGTAGCGACGGCGGGATAATCGCCGAGGGCCCACATGGCCCGGTGCTTTGCTTTGATCCCCGAATCGTCCGGTTGATTGCTCATGGCCATTGCCCTCCTGCGATTGAAGGCCCCTCGTTTTAGGGTTCTTCAAGGATGGGTCCGGGGCCGGATAATTTCCAGTGAAAGATCCAAACGCGGCGGCCGCGGGCGGAACCTGTGCTGCCGCCGCACACGGCTGGCCGAGGACCTTGGCCTTCGCGAGTGGTGACTGGCGGCGCCTGGGTAAAGGGCCAGCGCTGTTGGCCGGTGGCGGGGCTCCTAAACCGGTTGGAAGTCGCGTCAACTCCAAATATGGAGTCTCCGCGCCACCCTTTGAGCTCGGTAGTACCGTGGGACCGTGGCAGAAGACTCATTGCGGGCAGAACATGCAAACCCCTTGCGGGATAGCGAACGGGGTGCCAACCATCCGGCTGGCCCGCGTTCGCTTGTCGCAGCAACGGCGGTGCGGCTTTATGCGACCAACGGCTTCGAGGCAACCAGCGTGGAACAAATCGCCCAAGCCGCAGGAATATCACGCAGCACATTCTTCCGCCAGTTTCGTTCCAAGGAGGACGTGGTTTTTGCCGACCATGACGAATTGGTGGACCAGACGGAGGCCTTCCTAGCCTGTGGGCACAAGGACCCCTGGTTGGCGGTCTGCGAAGCTGCCGCCTTGGTGTTCGAGCATTACGCACAACAGGGTGAGCTTGCCAGGCAGCGCTATGCCGTGGTCAATTCCATCCCCGCGCTGCGGAATAAGGAGTTGGTCACCGTCTTCCGGTACGAGCGCTTGTTCAACGTGTACCTGAACCGGACGCTGCCGGGACTGGCACCATTGGACGGGATCCGTTTTGCGTCAGCCGTTGTCAGCACCAACAATTACTTCCTGCGCGCCTTAATGAAGGGCGACGACGGCCCTCCCGCTGCTACTGAACTGTGGGCGGAACTGAACAAGGTGCGGCGGATGCACGGCGTCTTAACCGATTCCTCGGGCCGGGCCGATGACGTAGTCGTTGCGGTCTTTCCCCGCTCGACGCCGGGGGCCGAGATCGCCCGAGAGATTCAGCGGCGGCTTCAGCAAGAGTAGCGAGGGGCATGGAACGGAGTCTTACTTGACGTGAGACTCCGTTTCACATCAGACTGGTCAGCAGTCGACCTGTGAGGGAGCACCATGGGCCAAAAGCCGGCCGTTACTGAAGGCCAATCAGCACATCCTGCGGTGAACGCCGAGATAACTACCCGGATTGATACTGCTTATGTCGACCATGCCGGCTTCCGCTTTGCCATTCTGGCCCTCGCGACTTCTGGCGGCCGCCCCGCGACGCTGAGTCCGGCATCATTGGCCGAATTAGAAGCCGCAATTCAGGCCTTGGATTTGTCCCGTGCCGACGCAGTGGCCCTGACCGGTACGGGATCGGTGTTTTGTGCCGGAGCTGACCTGAAGAAAATGGTCGAGGCCACCACGCGGGAACAGGCCGAAGAAGTGGCCCGGCAAGGCCTGGAAACGTTTGCCCTCTTGGCTGCCCTTCCGGTGCCGACCTTTGCCTTCGTCAACGGGATTGCGCTGGGCGGCGGACTGGAACTGGCACTTCACGCGAACTACCGCACTGCCGCCGACTCGGTGCGCGCTTTGGGGTTTCCAGAAGTCCGACTCGGCCTCGTCCCCGGCTGGGGTGGAATCCCCCGCACAACCGCGCTGCTCGGTCCCGCCGAGACGGCCAAACTAGTGGTCACCGACTCATTGGCAGGCAGGAATCTCTCCGCCCATGCCGCAACTGATCTCGGCTTGATCGATGCCGTACTTCCCGAGACCGGCTTCCTGGCTGCCTCATTGGATTTCGCGGCGGGCATTCTCTCGGGCGCCACCACGGGGCCCACGCGAGCCGGCCTGGCTCCGGAGCCCGAGTTCATGGGTGCGGAGGGGCAGACATCATTGGAGACCATCCGGACCAAACTGGACGAGCGGTTGCACGGCGCTGCCCCCGCCCCCTACCAAGCGTTGGAACTGATCGCCGCTACGGCTGAATCCACGGGCGGTTTCGGGCAGCAGGCGGAGATCGAGGTGTTCGGCGAACTGTTGCTCTCAGATCAGGCCCGCGCCAGCATCTACGCCTTCCATCTCACCCAGTCACTGGCGAAGAAACCGGCCGGCAGGCCCTCGGTCCAACCTCGACCAGTGCGTTCGGTCGGCGTGGTCGGCGCCGGACTGATGGCCAGCCAACTCGCCCTCGTCTTTGCACAACGGCTGCGTGTCCCCGTGCGAATCACGGACCTGTCGCAGGAGCGCATCAACGCGGCGATGACCTGGATACTCGCGCAGCTGGAGAAGCAGGTGGCGCGCGGGTACATGCAAGACGCGGATGCCCAAGCCATAGGCGTCCTCATCAGCGGAGGCACCGACAAGGCCGCCTTCGCGGATTGCGACGTGGTCATTGAGGCGGTCTTCGAAGAACTGGAAGTAAAGCGCGCTGTGTTCGCCGAGCTGGAACCGCTCCTGCGGCCGGAGACTCTGCTGCTGACCAACACCTCCTCGCTATCGATTGAGGCGATGGGCAGGTCCCTGACCAAGCCAGAGCGGCTGATCGGCTTCCACTTCTTCAACCCGGTGGCCGTGCTGCCCTTGGTGGAAATCGTTTCCGCACCGAAGACGGATGACACTACTCTTGCAACAGCATTTGAGCTCGCTAAGCGGCTCGGTAAGACACCCGTACTGACCAAAGACAGGGCGGGATTTGTGGTGAACCGCGTCCTGACGCGGCTCTTTGACGAGGCCCTTTCCCTGCTTGACGAAGGCGCTGATCCGGCTGGAGTCGATCATGCCTTGGATCCACTGGGCCTGCCCATGACTCCGCTGGCACTCCTGCAGTTCATCGGCCCGGCAGTGCAATTGCATATCTGCGAGACCATGCACCGGGCTTATCCTCAGCGCTTCGGCGTGAGCCGGAGTTTGGCTGCGCTCGTCTCAGCGGGGCTGCCTGGCTATCTGGACAACGAGGGATGCCTTTCCCCCGCTGCGGCCGCCCTGCTGCCGGCCTCACATCCCGTCGATCCCGCCATAGTCCGGGGCAGAATTCTGGCTGCACTCGCTGAGGAAGTTCAGGAGATGCTGAACGAGTCAATCGTTGCGGGACCGGAACAGATAGACCTGTGCATGATCCTGGGCGCCAACTATCCCTTCCACACCGGCGGCCTGACCCCGCTCTTGGACCGCGAAGCAGGCACGAAATTCCATCGGGGGTTGCGGGTTCCTGTCCCCGCTGCCTCATAATCGCAGCCCGCGGCTGGCGGCTGTTGAACCCATTCCGCCGGCGCCCCTTACTCTCTAGGAGAAAATATGAACCGCGCTGAAGATGTTGTCCTCGTCGGAGCAGCCCGAACGCCGCAAGGCAGGCTGATGGGACAACTCGCGCCGTTGACCGCCGTCGAACTCGGTGGAGCGGCGATCGCCGCTGCCCTTGACCGGGCCCGTCTCCGTACTACCGCCGTCGATGCCGTCATCATGGGACAGGTCCTTCAGGCCGGTGCGGGACAAAACCCTGCGCGACAGGCAGCCGTCGCCGCGGGAATCCCGCTCACGGCCCACGCCGCAACGGTTAATAAGGTGTGCCTCTCGGGACTCAGCGCCATCATTGAGGCGAGCCGGATGCTGCGGTTGGGAGAAGCCGCTGTGGTCGTCGCCGGTGGACAGGAATCAATGAGCAACGCACCGCATCTGCTGCCTGGTTCTCGCGCCGGCCACTTGTATGGGAACGCTGCGCTGGTGGATTCCGCCGCCCATGACGGGCTCACCGACGCCTTTGGCCAGGAGGCCATGGGCCTGGCCACGGACCGCGCAAACGAGACCCTCGGCCTCTCGCGGAGCGAACAAGACAAGGTCGCCGCCGGCTCCCATCATCGTGCAGCCGTTGCCCAAGGCGCTGGCGTCTTCGACGCCGAGATTGTCCCGATCAAAGTTCCGCAACGTCGGGGAGAGGCCGTGTTGGTGGAGACAGACGAGGGCGTGCGACCGGAGAGCAGTGAGGAGTCACTCGCCAAGCTCAGGCCTGCCTTCTCCCCGGACGGATCGATAACCGCCGGGAACGCCTCGCCGCTCAACGACGGCGCGGCCGCCACGGTGCTGACCACTCGCGCTTACGCTGAGGCCCATAACCTTGAGATCCTGGCGGTGGTTGGCGCTCCGGGACAGACGGCAGGCCCGGACACGTCGCTGCCGGACAAACCCGCTCGGGCCATTACCAAGGCACTTGAGACTGCCGACTGGGCAGTGGAAGATCTGGACTTCATCGAGATCAACGAAGCGTTTGCCTCGGTAGCTCTGTACTCGGCACGGCAGCTCGGTGTCGGGATGGACATAGTCAATGTCAATGGCGGAGCGATCGCCCTCGGCCATCCAATTGGCGCCTCGGGAGCGCGGGTTGTTGTCACCGCCGCCTACGAGCTCCAACGTCGAGGTACAGGCAAGGCAGCGGTAGCCCTGTGCGGTGGAGGCGGTCAAGGCGAGGCGCTACTGCTGTCTCGGTAAACCGCCCGTGCTTCTGCCGGACACCGGACCGCCCCACCCTTTCTTGAGTGAAAAGGCGGGGCGGTTCGTCAGAACGCGGCGGGAGCGTTGTTACTCGGCCAGGCGTCCGCCGTCGACGACCAGCTCACTGCCGGTCATGTAGGAGGCCTCGTCGGATGCGAGGAACAGCACTGTGTAGGAGACCTCCCGCGGATCGGCGAAACGGCGGTTCGGAAGGGTCTGAGCGATGGCCTCGAGTGTCTCGGCATCGTTCAGGTTCTTGGCCATGGGGGTGAGGATCGCGCCCGGGTGCACCGAGTTTACGCGCACATTCTGCGGACCGTACTCGATCGCGGTTGCCTTGGTCATGCCCCTCACTGCAGCCTTGGCGCCGGTGTACGCCACGTTGGGCGTGCCCGAGAGGTGGGCCATTGCCGCGGCCGATGAGATGTTGACGATCGAGCCACCACCTGCCTCGATCATGCCGGGTAGCACGGCGCGCATGCCCAGGAACACCCCTGTCTGGTCCACCGCGACGACCTTGTTGAAGGTCTCGAGGTCGAGGTCCGCGGTGAAGGCATTGGGACCTGGGACCCCGGCGTTGTTGACGAGTACCGTGACCGGACCGAACTTCTCGACAGCCGCCGCCATGACATCGGTCCACGAGTCGGGGTCGGAGACGTCATGCTTCACGAAGAGGGCGTTCTTGCCGAGCTCCTTCGCGAGCACTGCCCCGTCCGTCTCGTTGAGGTCGGTGATGACGACCTTCGCGCCCTCCTCGACGAACAGGCGTGCGTGTTCGGCTCCCATGCCCACTGCTGCGCCGGTAATTATGGCGACCTTATTGTCCAAACGTCCCATGAGGACCTCTTTCTTCCAGTTGTGCGCCGGAGATGCGGCGCTAAGTTGTTGTCGTCGATTCCGTCAGGCTGCGTGGGCTGCCGGAGGATCCGCGAGCTCGCGGAACGTCGATCCATGCCAGACGAGCGGTTCGTTCTCACCGGCACCAAGCCGATGCGCTTCGAGCAGTACCATCCAGTGATCGCCAGCCTCCGTGACCGCGGAGATCGAGCAGTCGAGCCACAACGCCGCCCCGTCGATGAAGACCGCGCCGTCGTCGCTGACCTCGATGGCGACCTGCTCGAACCGCGCGGCGCGGTCCTTGCCGGCGAGCTGTCGTGTAAGCCCGCCCTGCCCCTTCCCGAAGATCGAGACGCCGAGGCGGCCCGCCTTCGCAATGTGCTCCCACGTCTCGGACGTCTTCTGCACCGCGACGGCGACGAGGCAGGGTTCAAGGGACACACCGACCATGAAGGAAGATGCGACGAGCGCGTGCTTCGCGCCGTCGACGTCGGCGGCCAGCGCGGCAACACCCGAAGGGAACTGCGCGAACGTCTGACGCACGATCATCGGATCGGCGTCGAAACCGCGCAGATTGTCCTGGATCCTGACCTGGGCTTCCCTCTCCCTCACAGACATCGCGATCACCTCGACACGTCCGCCGCGTCGGCGGGGAGCACCGTGTCGAGCTCGGGCGCCAGGTACACCATCTGGTCCCGGAATGACGCGCTCGCGTTGCGGAACTGACGCAGTTCGCCGTCCTTCATGAGCGCATCCCCGCTGTCGGCCCAAGCCTCGGGCGTGGGCGCCTCGACCTTCATTCGCGGCATTCCGGCGATTGCCACGCGGCCGGCTGCTACCCCGGCGATCTCGAACGTCTCGCCGAACACTGTGGTGTCCTGGTGAGCCAGCCACGTCACGAAGGCAGATACAGAGCTCGGCGGAACCGTCGTGCGCATGGCGTCCTGGATGACCGGGTTCGGGAACGCGTCCTCGGTCATCGGCGTCAACGCCACCGGCATCAGTGTGCTCACCTGCACCCCGACCTCCCGAGCCTCGATCGCAAGGCTGATGCTCAGCCCCCAGATCGCGGCCTTCGCAGCGTTGTAGGCCGTGTCAGTCGGTACACCCATGACCCCGTTCGACGAGATGTTGATCAGGCGACCGCTCCCCGAGGCGATGAGGTGCGGCATCGCGGCGCGCGAGACCCCGACGACGCCCTTCACGGCAACATCGAAAATGCGCCACCACGTTTCTGAGTCCATCTCCCAGAATCGACCGAAGGCGTTGATGCCCGCGTTGTTGACGACGATGTCCAGCTGCCCGAACGCATCGAGCGCCGTCTGGACGATGTCGGACGATCCGGTGACGACGTTGTGGGTGTCAACCACTGCGGTGCCGCCGGCCTCGGTGATCTCGGCCACCGCCTCGGCAGCATTGGTGGCGTTGACGTCGTTGACGACGACGCGGGCTCCGCGGGAGGCAAGCATTTTGGCATGCTCGCGCCCCATCCCCTGCCCGGCACCAGTGACGATAGCCACCCGTCCGTTGAAATCAAGCTGTGCAGTCATCAGTAGCTCCGATCGTTAGCGTGGAGGTTGTTTTCGTAGTCGCGCTGGGAGTCCTGCGGAAGGAACTTTTCTTCCGTCTCACGCACGTAGTCGGTCAGGGGTCGACCGAACATCGCGCCCCAGCCGATGCCGTCGGTGTCCTCGTTCATGCGGTCGATATACTCCGCGAGCGGCGTCGCCTCGCCCGACTCCTTCACTTGCATGAGCAATCGCCACACCTCGTTGATCCCGGGCAGCACGAACGGCACGGGCTGGATGGCCTGGCCGATGGCCGTCATCTCGGCGACACTCTTACGCCCGATCATCGGAACTCCGATGGCGTAGGCCGGCCCCGGGGTCTCCTTCAGCGCGAGCTCTGCCTGCTCCCACGTGTGGAAGCCCTCGAAGAAAATGACGTCGGCGCCCGTCTCGGCCTTGTAAAGCTGTGCACGGCGAATCGCCTCATCGACCCCGCCGCCGGCTGCACCGTATCCGTCGGTGCGTGCGACGATCACGAAGTCCGCGCCGTACTTGTCACGTGCGTCGACCGCGGCATTAAGGCGACCCACTGCCTCGGCGTCCGAGACCAGTTCGATCCCCGCGACGCCCCCTGACTTTTTAGGCTCACGCTGATCCTCGATATGGATGCCGCCGACGCCCGCATCGATGAACTCCATGACCGTGCGCTGCATGTTGATGGGCGCGCCGAATCCCGTGTCGGCGTCGCAGTAGATGGGGACGTCGACGGCGCGGGCCGTGCGTTTCGCGTGTTCGACGACCTCGGTCAGCGTGAGCCAGCCCGTGTCGGAGACGCCCTGCCACCAGGCCGACATGCCGCCCGAGAGCTGGAACGCGCCGAAGCCGGCGTGCTGCGCCATTTGCGCGTGGATCGGCAGGGCCCCGAACGGCATAAGTGCCGTCTCTTCGCTCTCGAAGACCGCGCGAAGAGCCTTGCCCGGCGATGTCACGGCCATGCTCACAGCTCCTGTTTCGAGTTGAATCCGACGGTCACGACGACGTATACGCAGTCCTCGTCGTACGGGTTCTTCCAGGCGTGGGGTACGCCTGCCATGACCAGGAGGTCGCCGGGGCCGAGCGTGCGCTTCTTGCCTCCCGGGAGGACCAGGTCAACCTTGCCCGAGATCACGACCTCGTAGTCAATCGTGTCGCTCGCGTGCATGCCGGCGTCTCCGTCGTCCTCCGTGGCGGTCATGCTCTCGTCGAGGGTCGAGGCGTCGACCTCGCCGGAGGAGTGCGCGGGGAAGCTGCTGATGCCGAAGGTGGATCCGTCGGGTCCGGCCAGCGCTACCTTGCTGGGCGGGGCGCCGAAGTTTTCCTTGCTGTGGCCGCCTTCGACGGCCCAGTAGAACGCGCCTGCGGACACGCCGGGGAAGTCGAACTCGGCGGCAGGGCCGGGCTCAATGAAGTCGACTTCGCCCGACTCGGTCGTGCCCGCAACGACGAGACGGAACTTCTTTGGATCAGGAAATGTCATTTGGGTCTCTCCTTCGTGAACGGTCGTGGCGGGTATCAGGCGCGCAGTCCTGCTTCGCGCATCAGCGGGAAGATCTGCTCGTGCATCCGGTCCAGGCCTTCGTCGTAGTCCACCAGGCCTGTGCAGATGCCGGTGATGCCGGATTTCTGCAGCTTCTGCAGCTCCTCGACGACCATCTCGGGCGTACCCGTGATGGGCATGAGGGCCGCGCGGCCGAACGACCTGACGGTCGGGTCCTGTTTGTAATCCTCGTTCTGCTTGTAGTCGTCCCACGATTTGAAGCTCTGCGCCCCGCCGCTGCGGATCACGTCGAGGTAGCGCACCGCACTCTCCCAGTCGGTGTTCTCCGTCACGTATTCGGCGTACTCGCGCGCTTCCTTCTCGGTGTCCCTGACGATGATGTGAGCTCCCGCCCACAAGCCGAGGTCCTCACGGCCGGCCGCGTCGGCCTTTTGCCGCAGTTTCGGCGTGAGCTCGGCGCTTTGTTCGACGGTGGCGACCGCAGCGAAGAGGATATTCGCGTGTTTGAAGGCGAACTCCTGCCCCGCGGGGCTCGAACCGGCGCTCATCACCATCGGCTGGGGTGACTGCACCGGCTTCGGGTACGCCTGTGCGCCCTTCAGATTGAAGAACTTGCCGTCGAAGTCGAACGACTCCTCCTGGTCCGACCAGAGGCGCTCGCAAATTTCAATCCACTCGTCAGCGAGCTCATAGCGGACGTCGTGCTCGGGCAGCTCCACGCCGAAGATGTCGTACTCGGGCTTGAAGTAACCCGCGGTGACGTTGATCCCCATGCGACCGCCGCTGATGTGGTCGATCGTGGTCATCATCTTCGCGCCCAGCACCGGATTCATGAACTGCACGTTGCATGTCGCGAAGATCTGGATGTTCTTCGTAACCGCGGCCAGTCCCGCAGCCCAAGTGAACGTCTCGAACTGACGGCCCCACGGACGATCGGCGCCTGCAAGCCCCTGCCAGCGCGCGATGGGAATGAATCCGTCGACACCATATCGGTCTGCTTTCTGCGCGAGAGCCTGCACCTCTCCCCAGTTACCAAGCTTGATCGAGTTCTCCGCGAAGTTCAGGCCACCCTGCCCCGTGGAAACGTTCGCTCCGAAGATCGCGACTTTGAATGCATTGTCGCCCCCAATCATCGGGCTCTCGTCACGCTCAACGGTGTAATCCGCGACAAAGTCGCGTGATACTTCGTTCGTCGTCGTAGCCATGTCAGTCATTGGTGTACTCCATTCGATGCGTCGGGGAGCGCCTGGAGCGCTTCGACTCTCTTGTGATGTCCGTCCGCAAGCACCTGGTTGGCAGCGGTTGTGCCTAATGCTATGAACCAGCTCACTCTCGCCGGTACGGTAATGGACGCCAACCAAGCGGGAAAGTGCGCCATCCGCGCAAACTCTGAAACCCCTACGGGAGTCGGGGCAGACCCCAGCGCCGATATGTCTCCCACGCCGCCAACCAAGACAGGAGTACCACCCGTGCTCTCCCGCCAGGCATCCGAATATTTCAGAGGTGCATTGTCTAACTAGCGCAATGTGATTATTGTGCTCTAATAGCGATAGTTTTACCACCCTTCGGCTGAGTCGTGGGCCGCCAGCGAATGGATTTTCATTGCGAGTGGTGGCGCCAGTGATCAGTACATGTCCTAGGAGCGAGACCGTGTCTAACAATCAAACTCAGCACCACGCCGGTGAGGTGGAGGAGTATTCGGTCGTTGTGGTCGGTGCGGGGATGGGGGGCATTTATGCCCTGCACCGGTTTGCTGAGCTGGGCCATGATGTGCACGGCTTTGAAGGGGCTGCCGGTGTTGGCGGGGTGTGGTACCACAACGGGTATCCGGGCGCGCGGGTGGATGTGGAGAGCCACAGCTATTCGTTCATGTTCGATCAGGACCTTTACGCGGGGTGGGACTGGAGCGAGC
>NZ_JBNHHB010000111.1:0-17818 GCF_059091905.1 Arthrobacter sp. Dra40 | reverse complement strand
GCCGCATCCTGACGATGCGGCCGGCGCCGTAGTGCCGGTGTGGCCGTCAGCTCGCGCTGCCTGCCTGAGTGGCGGCGGCAGGGCGGTGGCCCTGCTTGGCCAGCTGAATCTGTTCGTACACGTGGTGGCGCAGTTCCGTGAACCGCGGCAGCGCACGCGTGTTGAGCTGGTCGCGCTCGTCGGGCAGGTCGATTTGGATATCCTCCTGGATCACGGTCGGCGATGACGACAGGATAATCACGCGCTCGCCCAGGTAGACCGATTCGTCGATGTCATGGGTGACGAACAGGACGGTGACGCCCAGCTTCTTCCAGACCGAGCGGATCAGGTCCTCCAAATCGGCGCGGGTCTGCGCGTCGACGGCGGCGAACGGCTCGTCCATCAGCAGCACCTCGGGCTGGTAGGCCACGGCGCGGGCGATGGCCACGCGCTGCTGCATGCCGCCGGAGAGCTGCCAGGGGTAGGACTGCGGCACGTGGTCCAGGCCAACGGCCTCCAGCGCGTCGTCGACCAGCCTGTCCCGCTCGGCTTTGCCCATGCCGGCGTTCTTCAGCGGAAGCTCCACGTTTTCGCGAACCCGCATCCAGGGGAACAGCGAACGGCCGTATTCCTGGAACACCACGGCCATCTTCTTCGGCGGGCCGGTCACACGGGCACCGTCCAGCAGCACTTCGCCCTCGGTCGGGGCCAGCAAACCGGAAATGCACTTGAGCAAGGTGGTCTTGCCGGACCCGGACGGGCCGACCAGACAGGCCAACTCCCCGGCCTTCAGGTCGAACGTCAGGTTGCGCACCGCCTCGATGTCGCCGCCGTCGGTGTGATAGACCTTCTTGACGCCGCGGACCGAAAGCATGGCCTGGCCTTCGGGCAGGGTTTTGCCGGTCGGAGCCGGGGTGGTTTCAGGCTGCATTTTCTACCTCTCGCAGGCCGTGGTACCAGCGCAGAACCCTGCGCTCGGTCCATTGGAAGATGAATGACATGGCAACACCGATCAGGCCCAGCACCACAATGCCGGACCACATTTCCGGAATTGCGAAGGAACGCTGGAACTGCACGATGGTAAAGCCCAGCCCCGACGACGAGGCGAACATTTCGGAGATGACCATCAGGATCAGGCCGATGGACAGGCACTGGCGGACACCGGCCATGATCTGCGGACCAGCCGACGGCAGCACGAGGTAGCGAACGCGGGCCGCTCCGCCGATGCCGTAGGTGTGCGCCGAATCCGAGAGCACGGAGTCGATGGCGCGAACGCCTTCGATGGTGTTCAGCAGCACCGGCCAGATGCAGCCGGAGATGATGACCACGATCTTCATCGTGTCGGTGATGCCCATGAGCAGCATCAGCACCGGGATCAGCACCGGCGGCGGGATCGCGCGGAAGAACTCCAGCACCGGCTCAGTGAAGTCGCGCAGCCACTTGATCGAGCCGATCAGCAGGCCGGCGACGATGCCGAGGATGATGGCGGCGATGACGCCAATGAGCAGGCGGCCGATCGATGGCAGCACGTCGGAGAAGATCCGTTCGCCGAACCAGGTCTCCGCGAACGCTTCGACGAGCAAGGCCGGGGTGGGCACAAAGAAGTTCGTCGTGCCCAGGGTCGAGCCCCACCAGATCAGCACCAGGATGATTGGCAACGCCAGCCCGTAGGCAATGCCTTTCAGGACTTTCACGCGATCACCTCGGAACGGATTGATTCATGCCAGGACAGGGTCTTGCGCTCAATGAAGCGCATGACTAGGTTGACCAACACGCCAATCAGGCCGGTGGCCAACACCAGTGCGTACATGCCCGAGATCGCGCCACCGGACTGTGCAAGCGCAATCTCCCGGCCGAGGCCCGGGGAACCGATCACCAGTTCGGCCGTGATGGCCAGGATCAGGGCGACTGCTGCAGCCAGCCGCACGCCGGTCATCAGGTACGGCAGGGCAGTGGGGAACACGACGTGGCGAACCCGGGCGAACCTGCCCAGGCCATAGGACTTGGCGGTCTGCATCGCCACGTTGTCCACGTCGGCCACTCCGTACAGCACCTGGATGAAAACCTGCCAGAACGATGCGTAGACGATCAGCATCAGCGAGGACTCGATCTTCACGCCGAACAGCAGCACGGCCAGCGGGATCAGCGCGACCGACGGGATGGGTCGCAGGAACTCCACCGTGGAGTTGGTGAACTTCCGCAGGAAATTGGACGAACCGACGATAAAGCCGAGCACCACGGCCAGTACAACGGCCATCAGCAGGCCCAGGAACCAGGCCAGCATGGTCTCGCCTACCGCAAGCCAGAAAGCCGCCAACCCGAAATCGTTAAACAGCACCGAGATCACCTCGGACGCCGGCGGCAGAAACCGCGCTTCAACAATTCCCACCCGGGGAGCGAGCTCCCACACCAGCAGGAACGCCAGGATCCCGGCGATGCCCAGCAACTGCTTCGCCGGGCGTTTCCTGACAGGGCGCTTGGACTGGCTGGCCGCGGGTCCCTGACTGTCTGTTGTCACCGCCGGGGCGCTCATGGGAGCAACCCGCCCGGGTGCGGCGCCCTATACAGCGCACATTTCATTTTCACTCCTTCTGCCCCGAGGAGAACGGGGATTCAGACCACCTTGTTCGCTAGTCGAACACGCGTTCACTATCTCAAGTGTGGTCGACGCCACTTGGTGACGTCAAACACTCTAGGCCATCGTTACGGAGCCGACACCACAAGACAGTGTTTGACGGCCTTCAGGGGCGTGAATTGAAATTGTCAACGGATTGTGCTTTGCAATTCAGCGCTTTCGTCCGAACAGAAAGTAGGCCACGGGACCTAGGAAGTTGACGAAGGTCGCGGCGAACCACGCTGGCTTCGGCCCATTAACCAGAGCGGCGGGACGTTTCCTCAGATCCCGCAGCGCGGCCGTCTGCACGGCCATTTGCAGTGCAGTCATGGCGGCAACCCGCAGCCGCTGTCCCCCGCTCAGATCCTTGAAGGACTTTTTCTTGGTGGCCCTCGTCAGTGCGTTCCCCATAGCGGTCTCCCGGTCTCAGGCAGCAGGTGCCTTTAGTGTAGGCGTGCAGCAGCGGGCCGCGAAGGGCCGGCCTGTCCTTAAGGCTCAGCGGTTTCGTTCGTACCGCCACGGCAATGACGCTGTGGACAGCCGGTGCCTGGCCCCGGTGGAAGCTGCCGGACCCGGGCCGGGATAGGCCTCATCGCCCGCCCAGACGATAATCTGCCCGGTCGCGGGATCGTCAAGCACGTGGCTCTCAAAGTTGAACGGCCCCACCCCCCGCGCGGCTTCCAGCGCCTCCGCCACTGTGCCGAAGCGGCTTAGACCGTGCAGCGTCACCCAGGTCGGCGGGACCAACTGCATCCGACCGGATGCATGCCGGCCCAGCACCTCCTGGGGCCGCAGCCACGCGAAGCCGGCCAGTTCGCCGTCGTTGAGCACGATCTCCCCGGCCGGGGCCTCGGCCGCGAAGAACCACGTCTGGAAGCGGCGGACCAGACTGTGCCGCGGCACCCAGTTCGAGAGGTGGACCAGTTCCTGCCGTGCAATCCGCAGGCCGGTCTCCTCGGAAGTTTCACGCACGGCTGCACGCTTCGCCGCCGCCAACTGCCTGCCATGTTCAGGCTCGACGGCGTCGCCCTCCTCCGTGTCAGTGCCGGCTCCCGCTTCGGCCGCGGGGTAGTCCTCCGGGTCCACTTTGCCGCCGGGGAATACCCAGGCTCCGGCGAAGGTTCCCCTGCCGGGCCGTTCCAGCATCAGGACCTCCAATCCGTCCGCACTGTCGCGCAGCAAGACGACTGTCGCTGCCAGTTCCGTTTGGTTCGCCCGATTCTCCGCCGCTTTATCCACGCCCTTAGCTTAGGACTGTGGTTGAAACGACGGTCGAGATGACCGCTTCACCCGACCAGGAAAGGTTTCAGATGAAGATTGCCGTCTACGGCGCCACCGGCATGGTGGGCAGCGAGATCGTTTCCGAGGCATTGCGCCGCGGCCACCAGGTCACCGCCGTTTCGCGTAGCGGGACCGGGCCGGACGGGCCCGAGGCCAGGGTTGCGGAACTGTCCGATGTGAAGACCTACAAAGACATCGCCCGCGGTCACGACGTCGTCGTTCTTTCGATCCCGCCGTCCCGCACCGGCGGATCGCATGCGCCGTTCGTGGCCGCTCACGAGGCGATTTCCGAGACTCTCGTCCCGGCACGGGTGTTTGTGGTGGGCGGCGCCGGTGCCACCGAGGTGGACGGAGTGCAACTGAAGGATTTGCCCGGCTTCCCCGAAGCTTACAAGCCGGAAGCCATCACCATGGCGGAAGTGCTGGAGCTGTACCGCTCTGCATCGGGACTCGAGTGGACCATGCTGGCCCCTGCGCCGAAGATCGCTCCCGGCGAGCGCACCGGACGCTACCTGCTTGGCGCCGACTCCCCCGCCGGAGACAGCGTCTCCACCCAGGACTTCGCCGTCGCCGTGCTGGACGAATTGGAGAGCCCGCAGCATGAAAACCGCCGCTTCACGGTAGCCAACTAGCGGCCTCCCAAGGCGGCGCGAGGCGATGGACCGCCTGCCCTAGACTCTTCAGCATGTGGATCGGTTGGATCGAGTTCGACCTCCTTTTGGGCGACGTGCATTCACTGAAGGAAAAGCGCTCCGTGCTGCGGCCGATCATCGCGGAGGTACGGAAGCGGTTTGATGTCTCCGTGGCGGAAGTCGGCCAGCAGAACCTCTATCGGCGGGCCGAACTGGGCATCGGCCTGGTGGCAGCGGACCGGGCCCATGTGGTGCAGGTGCTGGACACGGCCGAGAACTACATTGCCTACCGCCCAGGAGTCGACCTTCTCAGCACGCGGCGCAAGATCCACTCCAGCGAGGACTGATGCCCGGTTTGAGGCTGTGCACGACGCGCTCGGGCCCATCACGCGCGGGTGGATGTTGGTAGCGTTGGTCACGCCATGATCCATGCCACATCCGGGAGACCTTGTTGACCACCCCTGCCACCGACGCGCAGTTTCCCACGGTTGAGGAACTTGTCCGCCACCGCTATGCCTCCGACAAGGCGTCCCAGCATCTGGGCATCGAGGTGCTCGAGGCCGAAGAGGGCCGCGTGGTGATGGCCATGTCGGTCCAGGATTACATGCTGAACGGCCACCACATGCTGCACGGCGGCTACCTATTCACTCTCGGGGACACGTGCTTCGCGTTCGTCTGCGAGTCGTTGGGCCGGCCATCGGTCTCCCGGCAGGCCGAAATCACCTACATTGCCCCCGGAGCGGCAGAAGCACGCCTCGTGGCCACCGGCGTCGAGCGCACCCGCTACGGCCGCAACAACATCGTGGACATTTCCATCCATGACCAAGACGGCCAGCACCTGGCCGAAATGCGCGTCTTCGGCGTGCTGGTTCCCAAAAAGTAAATCCGTCCCCTGAACCAAGGAGCAACCCGATGGCAACAGTGCCTGCGATCGATCTCAACAATGGCGTCACCATCCCGCAAGTGGGCTTCGGCGTCTTCCAGGTTCCGCCCGCCGAGACCCAGCGGGCTGTTGAAGCAGCCCTGGAGGCCGGATACCGCCACATTGACACCGCCGCCGCCTACCGCAACGAGGCCGGCGTCGGCGCGGCCATCAAGTCCAGCGGCATCCCGCGCGAGGAACTGTTCATCACCACCAAACTCCGCAACGGCGAACAGTCGAAGGCGCGCGAAGCATTCGACGCAAGCCTGCGCGAGCTGGGTCTGGACTTTGTGGACCTGTACCTGATCCACTGGCCGGTGCCGTCGCAAAACCTTTACCTGCAGGCGTGGCACGAACTCGAAGCGGCCTATGCCGAGGGTCGGACGCGCGCGATCGGCGTCTCCAACTTCCTGCCCGAGCATCTGGAAACATTGCTGGCCGGCAGCGGCACTGTCCCGGCAGTCAACCAGATCGAAATCCACCCCACCTTCCAGCAGCGCTCGGTGGTGGAGCTCAGCCGCAAGCACGGCATCGCCGTCGAGGCCTACAGTCCGCTGGGCCAAGGCGCCGATCTGCAGGCTGAAACGGTGGCTGATGTCGCCGCCAAACACAACGCCACGCCGGCGCAGGTGGTGCTCGCCTGGCATTTGGCGCAGGGTTTCATTGTGATTCCAAAGTCGGTGAATCCGGAGCGGATGGCGCAGAACCTGGCCGCCGCCCACCTGACGCTGACTGCCGAGGACGTCGAAGCGCTCACCGCTCTGGAGTCCGGCGGGCGGGTTGGAGCCGACCCGGCAACGGCCGCCTTCACCCAGCTCTAGAAGCAAAGATTGCCGGTGTCCGCGTGGACACCGGCAATCGGCGGGCACCTGCCAGGCGCTAGAGCCGGCGGTACTGCGCGATCATGGGGCAGTCGAACGGATCCCGTGCGGACAGGCCCACCTTGTTCAGGTACCGCACCACGATGCCGTAGGACTGGGGCAGCGACGTTTCCGTGTAGGGGATCTTGTGGCTGGCGCAGTATTCGCGCACGATTTCGGCGGCCTTGGCCAAGTTTGGCCGCGGCATGCTCGGGAACAGGTGGTGTTCCACTTGGTAGTTCAGTCCGCCCATCAGGGCGTTGATGGCACCGCTCCTCGAGCGCGTGCGCCCGACAATATTGCGACTCGTCAGGACCTGGCGGCTCAGGAAGTCCACTTTTGAATCCTTGGGGATCAGCGGCATGCCCTTATGGTTCGGTGCGAAGGACGCGCCCATATAGACGCCGAACACGGCCAACTGGACACCCAGGAACGCGAAGGCGATGCCGGGCGGCAGGAACACGAAGATGGCCGCGACGTAGAGTGTCAGCCGGGCAAACAGGATGGCGATTTCCCGCTTGCGGCCCTTGACCTGGCCACGGGCAAACAGCGACCTGATGGACGTGATGTGCAGGTTGATGCCCTCGAGCATCAGCAGCGGAAAAAACAGGTAGCCCTGCCGGCGGGTGAACCAGGCCATCAGGCCCCGGCGTTCGGCTGCCTGTTCCGGCAGGAAGGAGACCGTGTCCTGCTCGATGTCCGGATCCTTCCCGATGGTATTCGGGTTGCCGTGGTGCCGGCTGTGCTTGTTCATCCACCACTGGTAGCTGATGCCCACCACGGCGTTGGCAAGGAACCGGCCGGCACGGTCGTTGGCCGGGCCGGTTTCGAAGACCTGCCGGTGGGCGGCCTCGTGGGCCAGGAACGCAAGCTGGGTGAACAAGATGCCCAAGGCGCCGGCGATCAATAGCTGGAACCAACTGTCTCCGAGCAAAACGAAGCCTGTGACAGCGCCGGCGAGCCCCAGCGCCAGCGCGACAAAGAGGCTGATGTAAAACCCTCTGCGCTTTCGGAGCAAACCTGCATCCCGCACGGTAGTCAACAGCTGGGAGTAGCCGCTGGCGGCGGAAGTGCCGCGCGGGCTACGGGTAGTAGTTGTCGGTGGAGATACAGATATGCTCATACGGCCTTCAGTGGATTGGTCCGACTTCCCAGCCGCTTCAATAGGGCGTCTGCCCTGTAGATGAAAATCACTCTACGGCACCAACCTGAACACGTCCTGAACAAAGGGCACCGTGGTAGCGCCATTCGGCTTCTTGGCAGATGTCCTGTACAGTGAATCTTGTAGTTGTTGTGTTGCGCATTTGATTTTGAGCAACAAGACCCTTCACCGAAGGGCTTGTGCTTCTCTGAACGGCGGACGAAAAACACCGCTGCAAGCGATCCGTGAAGTCCGCGGAACGTGTATTACTCGGAGGAGTACAAAAAATGGCAACTGGAACCGTCAAGTGGTTTAACTCTGAAAAGGGCTTCGGCTTCATCGCTCCGGACGACGGCTCGGCCGACGTCTTCGCTCACTACTCGGCTATCGAGAACAGTGGCGGATACCGCGAACTGCGTGAAGACCAGAAGGTCGAATTCGAAACCGTGCAGGGCCCCAAGGGCCTGCAGGCTGCAAACATCCGCGGCCTCTAAGACGGTAGCGGCAACGCCGCACTAGTCTTTTCCAATGCAGCTGGTTCCCGTATGGGAGCCGGCTGCATTGTTTTTTCCGGCAATTGTTACTCCCACTGGCAGGAATCGAGCCTCCGGGGGCAAACTTGAGGCATGCCCTTGACACCCGTACCCGCCAGCACCGGAACCTTCCTGGCCGACATGGTCCTGCAGATCCTGATGTTCACCGGCATTGCCGTGCTGTGCATTGGGACCGCCGCAACCGTGACCCTTTGGCTGGTGATCCGCAGGATCCGGCGATCCCGCCGGCTCCGCAACGGTCTGCGTGCGGGATCCCTCACCGTCCGCAGTTTGACCAAGGACGACGCCGGGCGCCGCCTGGCCCGCCAGCGCCTCGGGCTGCAGCGCTCGGCGGACGCTACAGAACGGGCACTAGCGGCCGCCCGCGCGGAGGGCCGCCCCGTCGGGGAACTTCCGCTAGTGGCGGCAAGGCTTGATGTCGCTTCGCGGTCACTGGACGAACAGCTGAAACTAGCCGAAGGCGAGCCGGAGCCGGACGTCAAGCGCTCCCTCGCCGGCAGCTTGTCCGGGCGCGCAGTTCAACTCAACCGGCTCTCCGGCCAGTTGCGGCAACACTTGGTGGAAGCCGGGTACAGCGCCGACGCCGAACAACTGGAACTGGCGGGAAACCACCTGTCCCGGGAGATCGAGGCACTGCATGCATGGTCCTCCGCGTACCGCGGCGCTCCCGGCGCCCACCACACTGCAGTTCCCGCACAGCGCCGGGCCGGGGGCCTGCGGCATGGCCAGTCCTCCTCGGCGCCGGTTCAGCCGGCCACCGCCCAGGTCCAGCCCGCTCCGGCACGGCGCCGGCCCGAACCCACCAGGAGCTAAGGTGTCGTCCATTAAACGCCGCATCAGCCGGATTATCCGCGCCAACCGCACGGCCAGGGAGGCACCGGTGGATCCTCTGGTGGCCGTTGAGGCCAGCCAGCAACAACAATATGCAGCGGTGGACCAAGCCCGGCGCAGCGTGGCCGACATCGCGGCCGGCTGCCGCCGAATCGAGTTGTTGCTGGATGAGGCCAAGGCAGAACAGGCCTACTGCGACCGTCAGGCAGAAGAGTGCGTTGCCCGCGGTGACGACGACGGCGCCCGCGAGTTCCTGCACCGAAGCATCACGGCGTCGAAGCGCGTGCAAACCCTTGCCCGCCAGTACGAGCGCATGGCCGATCAATGGCGACGGCTGGACGGGGAACTGGGCCGGCTGTCCACGCGGATAGAGGACAGCCGCATGCGGTACCAAACGCTGCAGGCCCGCCACGACGTCGCCCAGGCCACGCTCGGCATGCAGCAGGCCGCCTCCGCGGCGGCCGGCAGTGCCACGGGCATGCAGTCCGCCGCGCGGGATGCCGAGCGGGAAACCCGGCGGATTGAGGCGGAAGCTGCCGCCCGGAACGAAATCGCCTGGTCCGATCCGAATTCGCCGCAAGTGCAGGAGGCCTTCGAATGGCTGGAGGCCAACACGGAGGTCAATGACCAACTGGGCGCCCTCAAGTCTCGGCGCAACAAGGCGCCGGAGGCTTGATGGCCACCACTGGCAAACCCGTGGTCGCCGTGCTCTACAAGGACAACCTGCCTCCGGGCATGGAGGACGTGGAGGCGGCTGCCGACGTACGTTATGCCACCGCGGACCAACTGCCGGCCGCTCTGGACGGGGCGCACGTGTTGTTGCTGTGGGACTTCTTTTCGTCGGCGCTGGAGGACGCGTGGTACGCCGCCGGTTCGCTGGAGTGGGTCCATGTGGCGGCTGCCGGGGTCGACAAGCTGCTGTTCAAGGACTTGCGGGACTCCGGCGTGGTGGTGACCAATGCGCGCGGCATCTTCGACCGGCCGATGGCCGAATTCGTTCTCGCCGGAATGTTGGCCTTGGCCAAGGACCTTCCCGGACTTCTTTCCCTGCAGCGGGAACGGACGTGGCAGCACCGCGAGACCGAGCGTTTGGAGTCAAGCCGTGCGTTGGTTGTGGGCACCGGGTCCATCGGACGCGAGATCGCCCGGGTGCTGAAGGCCCTCGGCGTAGAGGTTTCCGGAGCCGGCCGCACGGCCCGCAACCCGGATGCTGATTTCGGCGAGGTGTATGCGTCGTCGGAGCTTGCCGGTGTCGTCGCTTCCTTCGACTGGGTAGTGATGGTGGCACCGCTGACCGAGGAGAGCCGGCACCTCGTCGACGCCACCGTGCTGAAGGCGATGAAGCCGACCTCGCGGCTGGTCAACGTGGGCCGCGGCGCCAGCGTGGACACCGACGCCCTGGTGGACGCTCTGCAATCCGGCTCCATCGCCGGGGCTGCGCTGGACGTATTCGAAACCGAGCCACTCCCGGCCGGCCACCCGCTCTGGGCGATGGACAACGTGATCATCTCCCCGCACCTCAGCGGCGATGCGCGGGGCTGGCTGCCTCAACTGGCGGGCCAATTCGCCCAGAACTTCGCCCGCTTTCTCCGGCAGGAGCCGCTGGAAAACGTGATCGACAAGAAGCTGGGCTTCGCCGCGGCTCCTGCTACGCGTCCCAGGTAGCCCGGGACGGTTCATCCCTCGCCTGGTCCGCCCGGCGCCGCGGAGACCTCTGGCTCCTTCTCCTGCCACGGCCACTTGCCAGTGATCTCCAGTTCCAAGGACCAGCTCAGAAAGGTACGGATAAGCACGATCACGGCCAGCACCCCCACGCTTTCCAGGCTCGGGCTGACGGCGACAGTGCGGATGATGTCCGCCGCCACCAGCAGCTCCAGCCCCAGCAGAATCGAGCGTCCAAGGAACCGGCGGAACCGGCCGTACACCCCGCCCTGTCTGCGCACAAACCGGGGCACCGCAAACAGCGCGGCCAACACGGCCCCCGCCACCACGGCCACTACGCCGGCCGCATCAATGACGCGGCCCGCCGACTCAATGACTTCCTTGAAATCCATGGCGCACACGCTACCTTTTGCGGAGCGAACCAGCCCCTCAAGCTCTGTCAGTTTCAGGCTGCACAGCCGAACTTCACTGCTACGGCCGATGATGCATGGATTGCCCTGCCCCGGCACCTGGCATCAATGGCTCCGACCGTGTCAACGGAATGGACGGGACGGCAAGACAACCCCCTGCCCGATCCCTAGACTGAAGCCGTATGCCCCCGAGTGATCAGGAGTAGGACTTTGACCGAGAACGCGCCGTACCAGAACGTCACCTTTGAATCTGCCGGCACCGAGGCCCACGGTTACCTTGCCGTCCCGGAATCCGGATCCGGCCCCGGCGTCATCGTCATCCAGGAGTGGTGGGGCCTGGTGGACCACATCCGCGATGTTGCCGACCGTCTGGCCGCCGAAGGTTTTGTGGCGCTGGCACCCGACCTCTTTGGCGGTCGCATTGCCCACGACGGCAAGGAAGCCGCGGAGATGATGTCCAAGCTTCCGGAGGAAGAGGGCGCCCGCCTGCTCGCCGGCGCCGTTGACTACCTCCTGGCCCATGAGGCCGTGACCAGCTCCACTGTGGGCGCCATCGGCTTCTGCATGGGCGGCGGCTTTGTGCTGGCGCTGGCCGCGCAGCAGGGTGAAAAGATCAGTGCAGCCGTACCGTTCTACGGTGTGGGGCAGGGCGTGCCCGACTCCTTTGGAGGTGTCCGCGCCGCCATCCAGGGCCACTACGGCAAACAGGACAAGTCCTACCCGGTGGAGAAGGCCAAAGCCCAGGAGGAGCAGATCCGCCGCGAGTCCGGCGCCGAAGTGACCTATTACTTCTACGACGCCCCGCACGCCTTCCACAATGACGAGAACCCGCAGGGCAACTACCGCCCGGAGGAAGCCAAGCTGGCCTGGAGCCGCTCGGTGCAGTTCCTCAAGGACAAAGTGAAGTAGTCTCCCCAGCCCAAAGTGCGACGTCGGCGCTTACCACCGCGCCGACGTCGTCCTTTCCCTCCGAGATTCGGGGAGGCCGCCGGCGGACAAGAGGCGGCCGGCTGCATCCGGACCTTGGACGTGACTATGCTGCATAAGAACCTGGGTGTGGGGACGATCAGTTCCTTCTCAACGGAAGAATGGGCAGTGAAAGCCGAAACCGATCCGCAGAGCACCGGGCAAAGCCCGGACGAAGGCCGCGCATGGCCGCGAAGCTCAGCCGTGATCGGTGCTGCCGGGCTCATCGGTTCGGGGGTGGTGTTTCAACTCGCGCTGGCCGGCATAGGCCACACGATCCATTTGGTCGATGTGAAAGAAAACGTGGCACGCGCCCATGCCATCGACATCGCCGAGGCCCAAATCCTGGCCGGTATCAAAGCACCACGGCTGAACGCTATCAGTCCAGCAGATACTGACTCCTGCGAAGGCGTTGACGTGGTCATCGTGGCCGCCTCGGTGCCGGAGGTGCCAGGCGGGGACAGGCGCGACTTCTTGGCCGCGAACCTGCGGTTGCTCAGGCTCCTCGCCCCCACCATCGAGAAGCTGTCTGGCGAGGACGGCATGGTCCTGCTGCTGTCCAACCCGGTCGACGTCCTCGCCGAGTGCCTGCACCGGATCACCGATATCGACCCAACCCGGATACTGGGCTACAGCATCAACGACTCGGTGCGGTTCCAAGCCGCAGTAGCCAGGGAACTCGGAATAGAACCGCACCGCGTCCGTGCCCAGGTCTTGGGAGAGCATGGGAACGGGCAGGTGCCGTGCTTCAGTTCCCTCATGCTCGACGACGCACCGGTCACCCTGACTGCTTCGCAACAGGAACATATTCGCGAGGACATCGATGGCTGGTTCCGCCGCTGGTCTGCCTTGGAACCAGGCCGGAGTTCGGGCTGGACCACGCCACTCGGTGTGGCCCGCATGATCGGCATGATGGCCCGCGGAGAGACCTTTCCCGCAGCCGCATGGACTGCGGGAGCTTACGGGCTTGACGAAGCCTTCGTCGCTCTGCCGGTCCAGATGAGCTCCGGAAGAGTCAAGATCATCGACTGGCAGGGCTCCCCCGAGGAGCAGGCTGCCATGGCCAAAGCTGCAGCGTCCGTGCGTGAGGCAGCTGCCCTCAATCTGGCGCAAGGGGCTGGCCTGCCCGGCCAGGCAGCGCCGTGACAACAACACCGAAATATTAGGAAGGCAGACACGTGGCGAGCATCAAGAAGACGGTCCTGGAAACGACTTTGGATATGTTTCGGGCGCACGGAATGACCACCATCTTCGGAAACCCCGGGTCCAATGAACTTCCCTTCCTCGCCGGCCTGAACGAGGACTTCGACTTCATTCTCGGACTGCACGAACAGGTCGTCGTGGGGATGGCGGAGGGTTACGCCCGCGCCACGGGCCGGCCCGCCTTGGTGAACCTCCACGCAGCCTCCGGGTCCGGCAACGCCATGGGCGCCCTGACCAACGCCCGCTACGGCCATATCCCGATGGTCATCCTCGCGGGGCAGCAGGTCCGCCGCACCGTCGGCCAGGAGACGATGCTGGCCAGCGCGGACGCCTCGGTGCTGCCCGCACCGCTGGTCAAGTACTCGCACGAGCCGCTGGCGGCCGCGGACGTGCCGCGCACCCTCGCCCAGGCGGTGTTCGAGACCAGTACCCAGCCGCGCGGGCCGGTCTACGTTTCGGTCCCGCTTGATGACTGGGCGGAGCCCGCCCTCGACGACGACGCCCTGCTCACCGAGCGAACGGTGGTCACCGCCGGTGGCCTTACTGCAGAGTTGGTGCAGGAGCTCATCGCAACGGTCGACGGCGCGAAAAAGCTTGCACTGGTGGTGGGCCCCCAAGTGGACGCCGCTGCCGTTGAAGATCCGGGCGTGTTCAACGCCGTCGTGGCCCTCGCGGAGAAGACCGACGCGTCTGTCTTCGTCGCACCCTCGCCCTCACGCGGCCCCTTCCCCACCACCCATCCGAACTTCGAAGGAGTCATCGTCCCGGGCATCCAGTCCGTGCGCGATCGCCTCGCCGGGCATGACGTTGTTCTCGTCCTCGGGGCCGCAGTGTTCCGGTATCACCGCTGGGAGCCGAGCAACTATCTCGAAGCAGGCACCCGTGTCCTTCACATCACCCAGGACCCGCGCGAGGCGACCCGCGCACCGTTCGGCCGGTCCGTCGTCGCCGACGTGGCAGGAGCGGCCAAGGCCCTGGCCAACGGCGTGCAGGACCGGGGCACGCGGCGCGGCGAGCCCGGCTCCCGTGAGCTGCCCGCCGCCAAAACCTCTACGGACGGCATGACCGGCACCGAAATCCTCGAGGTACTGAATGCCCACGTCAACGACAGCGTCGCCTATGTCAATGAGACAACCACCCTGGACCTTGACTACCTCGAGCGCATCGCCATCGACCGGCCGGGCATGTACAACTTTCCGGCCTCAGGCGGCTTGGGCTTCGGCCTGCCGGTGGCGGTCGGCATGGCCCTGGGCGATCCGGAAAAAACGATCGTGGCGACCGTGGGCGACGGCTCCGCGAACTACGGCATCACCGCCCTCTACACCGCGGCCCAGCGGCAGACGCGGACGGTGTTCGTCATCGTCAACAACTCCAGCTACGGCGCCCTCGCCGGCTTCGCCCAGCGGATGGGTGTGCCGGATGTCCCCGGCCTCAAGCTCGGCGGCATCGACTTCGTCTCCATCGCCGAGGGCTACGGGGTGCCCGCCCAGCGCACCAGCACCCGCGAGGATTTCGACGCCGCCTACCAAAAGGCTTTGCAGGCAGACGGCCCCGTGCTCATCGATGCGCAGGTTGTCGCCGGCTGACGTGGGAGTGCACTTGGCGCTGCCACAACGTGGCGACGCCGTGAAACTCCTGCTTCGGGGGTGCCGAAACCAATTCGTTAAGCCGCGGTGTTTTCGGCCTAGTTTTTCTTAATCATTGTTAGCTATTTATCCGGTTCAATGAACAGGCCTATGCTCAACACGTAGCGTACGCAGTGCTTCTCGGTTTGTTGAACGACGTGCACCAGAGCGAGGACTGAAAGCCCAATGATGCTTGGAATGATGGCGCAACCGGTTGGTCACTGGCACCGGTGTAGTTGCGGCTCCACCCTGGCCGCAATGCCCTCACGGCCCTAGGGCCAAGTGGACATTCGACGCGCTGCAACGGTGAACTGACGGGAGGGTGTCGGCGTCTCGGAGCTTGCACGAGAGTTCGGGACACCTGCCTTTATCCCGTCTGAGAATGACTTCAGGAAGCGCGCGCGAGCGTTCCGCACCGCGTTCGATGAAGCATTCCGACCGCTTTGCGGCGCCGAGGTCAACCACGCCGGCAAGTCATTCTTTTGTGTTGAGGTCGCCGAGATGGCGGTCGACGAGGGGTTACGTCTGGACGCCTGCTCGGGAGGCCAGGGGACCTCCTCGCCGTACCTGGTACAGGAGCCTAGTGCTGGGCGCTCGCCGGCAACTACGATTGCACACCGCGCCCACTGGTCATCGCAGTCTCCGACGGGGCGCGCCCGCGTCATCGTCAGGGGGAACAGAAAACGACCTGTTCCTTCGGGAGGTCTGCTGCTTACGGCCCGAGGCCGCTCTTTCTGCTTCCTTTCACGGTTCCTTCGGAGAATCGAAATTCATCGGAGTGCTGTCCAGAAACGAGGCCTCACGCGTAGCATCGTAGAAGTACAACTCCATTCAAAAACGGGCAAGGAAGCCCTTTGCGGAATGGGTGCATTTACGGAGGAAACTGGTATGTCCGATTTTCAGGCGTCAAGAGATCTCCCCGTCTTTGAGATCATTCGCCGCCGGCTGTCCATGATGTCCGTCGCGGAACGTAAAGTAGCGCGCACTCTTCTCGGCGGGCCGGCGACGATCGGACTTGAATCATCGACGAAGCTCGCGCGTCACGCGCAGGTGAGCGGACCAACAGTCATTCGCTTCGTGAACCATCTGGGCTTCGCTACTTACCTTGAGTTTCAAGAGGCGGTTAAAGATGACGTTATTGCGCGCGTTACGTCGCCTGTGGAGCTGTTTCCCGAGGGACACAACGCAGGGGGGAATGAACTTCAGGATTACTCCGACACCCTCAGCTCCGCCATATCCACCACGATGAGCCGACTGTCCACTGAGGACATAGCGGCCGCAGCCGATCTGCTGGCCGACCCGAAGAGGAAGGTCTTGGTCTTTGGTGGATGGTTCAGTTCATCTCTCGCTCGCTATCTGTCCGCTATGCTCCAGGAGTTGCGTCCGGGAGTCGAATTCCTCGATGACGAGCCCACCCGACGCGTGGCCGCTCTTTGCGATGCCGACAAGCGCACTACCGCGGTCGCTTTCGACTTTCGGCGCTACGAGGCTAGGACTGAGAAGCTCGGAAGGGCCCTCGTCGAGCAGGGCGGGAAGCTCATACTCTTCACAGACCCGTGGTTGTCGCCCTTGGCGGACGTGGCGAGCGCGGTACTCCCCGCGTCCGTGGGAACCCCCCGGCCGTTCGAGTCATACGTGTCCAGCTTGGCGGTCGTCGAAGCCCTAACTGCCCGAGTGGTGGATATCACGTCGGACTCTGCTCGGGATCGATTCGAACGATATGGGTCATTCACGGAAACACTGGTTCCACATTGGGAGTACCAACGAAAAATGGACGTCGAGGAAAAGGTTTCCCCTTAACTTCAGAGGGGCGCAGGTACCGCAACCACAGATGCTTTCCCCGGCCCGGCCTCTTCGTCTTCCCACCAGTCACAGAAATATCTACCATTTCTGCTCCTCGAACCTGTTGCACATTCTGGCCCCTCCAGTGTCTTGTCGTTATTTGCAATAAAACTAAACCGGCGGTCGATTGGGCATCCGTGCACGCCGGGCGCTTGCTCAGAGGAACGCTTGTATCATGCAATTCTTGACAAGGCTATTGCGGTCTCCGGCAAATGAGTTCATACTTGATTTGAGTGTGGCCTAGCCCACACTACTCACCGGTGGCGGCGCAGGCCGTGTGTCTCGAGAACGGCAACGAGCCTCACTCGAAAGTGCTCCTAGGATGCTCGCATCCGAGGCTTTCCGCTGTCCCCATCATCGAGCCCGGGCCGACTCTCGCCGGCCCCGCAAACAAGGAGACGCCCTTGCCGTCATACAAAAGGCTTGCGCCCACAGCACTCGCTGCGATCTGCGCGCTTGCATTGGCCGCCTGCGGGAGCGAACCGTCCGCCGCCCTCGACCCCTCTGCTGGCTCGACAGACGGGGTCGCCCTCATTTCGCCAGGCAAGCTCACAGTTTGCACCCACCTTCCATACGCTCCATTTCAGGCGAATGACGATTCCGGCCAGGTCGTAGGGTTCGACGTCGACATCACCGAGCTCGTTGCTAAACGTCTTGGCGCGGAGCAGGCGATTATTGACACGCCCTTCGAAGGCATTAAATCTGGCGAGGACATGGCTACCGGAAAATGTGATATCGCGGCGGCCGGCATGACGATTACAGAGGCCCGCAAGGAGGCCATTCTGTTCTCGGAACCATATTTTGATGCAACTCAGGCGTTGCTGGTGCCAGCCGATTCAGCCGTGAAAAGTCTAGCTGATCTGAAGGGCAAAAAGCTGGGCGCTGCGACGGCAACAACCGGTCTTGAATATGCGAAGGCGAAGCAGGAAGAATGCGCGTGCGAGATTGTCGAATTCCAGGATCTTGCTTCCCAGTCACAGGCCCTGTTCACCGGTCAAGTCGACGCAGCCATTAATGATCTGCCTGTGTGGTCCGAAGCCTTGAAGGCGAATTCCGGCAAGGGCGTCATTTCAGCACAGTTCGACACTGGCGAGCAGTACGGTCTCGGAATGAAACTCGGCAACACAGCTCTCAAGAAGGTCGTCGATGAGGTTCTCGAAGATGCCAAGAGCGACGGAACGTATGAAGAAATTTACAAGAAATGGATTGGGGACGTGCCGCAAACCTGATCGACCAGGGCAACCGCCGGCGGACAGCCGGCGGTTGCTCTGCGAGTACCCCGGTGAAATGCAGTGC
>NZ_JBNHHB010000110.1:0-17997 GCF_059091905.1 Arthrobacter sp. Dra40 | reverse complement strand
CGCGGTGGCAGGGCACGACGACGGGCAGCGGGTTGGTGGCGCAGGCGCTGCCCACGGCGCGCACGGCCTTGGGATTCCCGACGGCGGCGGCCACCTGTGCGTAGCTTTCGGTCCGGCCGTAGGGGATCCCGGGCAAGTGCCGGAGGACGTCCGCCCGGAAACCCCTGGACAACCGGCGGTCCAGCCGAAGGTCGAACGAGCGCCGCTGGCCCGCGAAGTATTCGTCCAGTTGCCGGACAGCCCCGGACAGCCGGGCCGGCGCTCGCAGAATCCGGGGACTGACAGAGACCGCGAGGCGGGCCAGCACGTCGTCGTGGTTCTCGCTCTCAAAGGCCACGCGCACCAGGCCTTCTTCGGTGGCAACGAGCAGCAGCGTGCCGATGGGTGTTTCGGCGGTGGTGTAGGCCAGGTCGAGGATGCCGTCGGCAGCCGACTCATGTTCCAGCCGGGTGTGCAGCCGGTCGAGCAGCACCGGATTCAGGCGCGTCAGCACGTCCAGCCCGGGCCCGGTGGCCGCGTCCCGGGCTGCCCTGGTCTGTGCCGCGGCGTCCCGCGCTGCGCCGTGCCAGGCAGCAGATTGTGCAGCAGTCATCGCAAAACTCCTTCGCTCATGTCTGGGGCAGCAGCCCCGCTTCCGGTGATTGCCGCCCCCGTGGCCTCTTGCCGGCCACCCAGGTACAGCGCCCGCAGCTTGGCCATGCCGTCGGCGGCCGCACGGCGGACGGCATCGGTGGTGGACCCTGTCAGTTCGGCGGCTTCTGCATACGGCAGTCCGCCCAGGTAATGCAACGCCACGGCTTCGCGCTGGCGCAACGGCAGGGCCGCGACGGCTTGGCGCAGTTCGTCGTCGTCGTGGTTGCCGGGGATCCCCACCAAGGACGGCCTGTCGGGCAGATGCTCGGTGGGCACCGGGACACGCGCCCGGCGCCGGACCACGTCGATGGCCTTGCGGTGAGCGATGGTCACCAGCCACGCCTCATGATTGGCATCAAGCGGGAGCTCCGGGTAGGCCCTGAGCGCGGACAAAAAGGTCTCCGACCACGCGTCCTCGGCGTCGGCGCCGGGGCCGAGCACCGCCCGGCAGACACGCAGCACAGTGCGCCCGTGGTCCATCACCAGCTGCTCGAAGGGTTTCATCTGCACACCGGGTAGACGTTCGCCGGGCGCGTTCCGTGAGGGAAGCCGCATCAGAAAAGCTTGCCGGCTTTCATCTCGGCCGGCTCCTCCAGTTCCAGCAGGAACCGCTTGCGTTCCAAGCCTCCGGCGTAGCCCACCAAGGAACCGTCCGCTCCGACCACGCGGTGGCACGGCACCACGATCGACAGCGGGTTCTGACCATTGGCATGGCCCACCGCCTGCGCCAGATGCGGATCGCCCAGCGCGGCTGCCAGCTGGCCATAGGACCGGGTCTGGCCGTAGGGGATTTGCGCCAGCAGCGCCCACACCTTGAGCTTGAACGGGTCGCCCTTCGGCGCCAGCGGCAGGTCGAACTCTTTGCGCCCGCCGGCGAAATACTCTGCCAGCTGCGCAGTCACCGCTTCAAAAATCGGTTCCCGGCCGACGGGCCTGCGCTCGCCGAAGGTGGCGGGGTCCGGCAACCGCTTGTGGCTGGGGAAGTAGAGCGCGGTCAGGGAGCCGTCCTCGGCGACGGCCGTCAACTCGCCGACCGGGGTGTCGATGAGGGTGTGCACGCGGTTCATGGCGCTCCTTCGTCCGCTTCCATTCTCTCCCGTGCAGACGTTCCGGCGCCCCCAGATGTGAGCTCGGGAGCGGGGTCAGCCGCGGTAACGGAACACCGTGTCCTGCCAGTCCTTGTGCGCAACCGGGTCGCGGCTCAGGCTCACGTGCTTGATGTTGGTGTAGTCCTCCAGCGAATAGGCGGACATGTCCTTGCCGAAGCCGGAAGCCTTGTACCCGCCGTGCGGCATCTCGGAGACGATCGGAATATGGTCGTTGATCCAGACACAGCCTGCCTGCAGTTCGGCCGAGGCACGCAGTGAACGCTGCAGCCCGCTGGTCCAGGCGGAGGCAGCCAGCCCGTACCGGGTGTCGTTGGCCAACGCGAGGCCCTCGTCGTCGGTATCGAACGGGATCGCGGTCAGTACCGGGCCGAAGACCTCCTCGCGGACGATTTCCGCGTCCTGTCCGACGCCGGTGACGAGCGTGGGGCGGTAATAGGCCCCGGCCGCCAAATCATCGCCGGGTGCCGCGCCGCCGGCCAGCACCTTCGCCCCTGCGTCCCGCGCCCGGTCCACGAAACCGGCCACCTTGTCCCGGTGCGCGCGGCTGATCAGCGAGCCCAGGTCGGTGGCCTCCTCGGTCGGGTCGCCCAGCACCACCTGTTCCATCAGCTCGGCCACCCGGGCCGTGAAGGCGTCAAACAGCGGCCGCTGGATGTACGCCCGGGTGGCGGCAGTGCAGTCCTGGCCGCCGTTGATGGTGCAGCCCGCCACCGCTCCGTGCGCCGCGGCCTCCAGATCCGCGTCGTCGAACACCACGAACGGTGCCTTCCCGCCAAGCTCCAGGTGCACGCGGTTTCCACGCTCTGCGGCCAGCACCATGATGCGGCGGCCGACGGCGGTGGAGCCGGTGAAGGACGTCATGGCCACATCCGGGTGGGTCACCAAAGCTTCGCCCGCGTCCCGCCCTGTCCCGGTGACAATGTTGACCACGCCGTCGGGTATGCCGGCGGCGGTCGCGGCCTCTGCGAAGACCAGGCTGGTGCCCGGGGTGAGTTCGGAGGGCTTGAGCACGATGGTGTTGCCGGCGGCAATCGCGGGCAGGATCTTCCACGCCGCCATTTGCAGCGGGTAGTTCCAGGGTGCCACCGACCCGACGACGCCGATCGGTTCGCGCCGGATCATCGAGGTGCCCCCGGTGCCGTACTCGCCCGCCGCCACGCCCTGCAGGTGGCGGGCCGCGCCGGCAAAGAACGCCGCGTTGTCCACGGTTCCGGGCACGTCGAATCCGGCCGCCAGGCGGATGCTCTTGCCGGTCTGCGCGGTCTCAAGGGCCGCCAACTCCGGGGCCCTGCGGTCCAGCTCCGCCGCCAGGTTCAGCAGGGCGCCCGAGCGATCGGCGGGAGTCGCGCCCGCCCAGTCCGGAAAGGCAGCGGTGGCTGCCGCCACGGCGTCGTTCACATCGGTCACCGAGGCATAGCGAATGGTCTCTGCTGCCTCTCCGGTGGCCGGGCTGACGCGGGTGGCATGCTCTCCGCGGCCCTCGCGGTAGTGGCCGCCGATGTACTGGTGCATCCTTGTCTCCTTTATGAGTCGAAGCCCATGCCGGCCGCGTCCATGGCTTTCAGCCAGGGGCCGCGGCGTCCCCGATTGCGGTCGGCGCGGACCATGGCCGCGGTGGTGAGCTTGATCCCGAGCCAAGCGAACGGCTCGGGCGGGAAGGGCAGCGGCTTCCTGCGCACCAACTGCAGGTTCGTTCGTTCGGTCGCCCGGCCGGTGAGAAGGTCCAGCATTACGTTGGCTCCGAAGCGCGACGCGCCAACCCCCAGGCCCGTGAACCCTGCGCAGTAGGCGACGCGGCCGCTGTAAGCGGTATCGAAGAAGGAGAAGAAGCGGCTGCACGTGTCGATCGCGCCGCCCCAGGCGTGGCTGAAGCGTACGTCCGCCAGCTGCGGGAAGGTGGCGGAAAAATGGGCGGCGAGGCGCCGGAAGGTTTCCGGCCGGTGGTCGTGGCTGTGCCTGAGCGCCCTGCCGTAGTGGTAGACGGCGTCGTAGCCGCCGAACAGCATCCGGTCCTGCCCGTTCGCGTCGGTGGTCAGGCGGTAGTAGTGGAACCGGTTGTCGTTATCGGAAATGCCAAACCGTTCCGACCAGCCCAGCGATTGCCGCTGCGTAACGGTCAGCGGTTCGGTCACCAGCGCATAGTCATAGACCGGGACGGTATGCAGCCGGGTGCGTGCCAGCAGCGAGGGGAAGGCATTGGTCGCCAGCGCGACCCGTTCGGCGGTCACGGCGCCGGCATCGGTGCGCAGCAACATTTTTCCCGCCCGCTGGGACAAGGAGCGCACCGGCGTGTGTTCATAAATTTCGACGCCGGCGCCCAGGCAGGCGTCGCGCAGTCCCCACGCGAGTTTGGCCGGGTGCACCAGTGCTGTCCCCCGCCGGTCCCGCACACCTGCGCGATAGGCGGGCGAGGCAACGGTCCGCTGCACGGCTGACTGGTCCAAGAACTCGAGGTCCGGGTCCTCGGCGGCCTCCTCGGCAAGCCAGGCGACATGGTGCTCTTCGGTGGCCACTGACAACGTGCCGGTGCGCTCAAAGCCGGCGTCGATTCCGTACCGGGCCAAGGTCTCTTCAATCTCGTCCAGGTTCTGCAGGCCGAGTTTGTCCAGCAGTTCGTGCTCACCCGGCAGGTGCTTCTGCCCGTTCGCGCTGCCGTGGGTCAGGCTGGCCTCGCAGAATCCGCCGTTGCGGCCGGACGCGGCCCAGCCGATTCGGTTGCCCTCCAGCAGCACCACCGCTCGGTCCGGATCGCGTTCCTTGGCCATCAGCGCGGTCCACAATCCGGTATAGCCGCCGCCGACCACTGCCAGGTCCGCCGTTGTGGTGCCGCGTAACGCCGGCTCCGCTGCCGGGCGCGAGGGATCGTCCAGCCAGTACGGCAGATGCGAGGCCCCGGCCAAGGCGGCGTCGAGCCGGGAATCCGGAACCTGTTCTTCGGCCCGGTCGTAGAAAGTTTTCATGCCCGCACTCCTTGCCGCTCAAAGACCGGTGCACCGGCCACAAAGGTCATATCGGTGCCGACCGTGTGCAGCTCGGCGGCAGGCAGCGTGAACGGGTCAACGGTCAGCACCGCCAGATCGGCCCGCGCTCCCGGGACGATCCGGCCGCCGTCGTCCTGGCGGTTCAGCCAGGCCGAGCCGGACGTGTACGCCGCCAGGGCAGTCTCCAGGGACAGCGCCTCGCGCGGAAGCAACGGCCCGTCCGAACCGTCCTCAGGGTGCCGGCGGTTCACCGCCACATGGAGGGCTTGCCACGGATCCGGCGTGGACACCGGCCAGTCCGACCCCATCGCCAGCCGCGCACCGGCCGCCGCCAGCGAACCAAACGGGTACTGCCAGCCGGCGCGCTCCTCGCCGATCAGGGGCACGGTCAGCTCCCGCATTTGCGCATCGTTGCACGCCCACAGCGCCTGGAGGTTGGCGGTGACGTCCAGTTCCCCGAAGCGGGCGACGTCCCAGGGGTGGATGATTTGCACATGCGCCATGTGGTGCCGGCCGGTACCGCGTCCATTGACCTGCCTGGCCCGCTCGACGGCATCCAGCCCCTCGCGCACGGCACGGTCGCCGATCACGTGCAGATGCAGGTCGAAGCCGGCCGCGTCCAGCGCCGTCACGACGGCAACCAGTACATCCTGGGCGAGGTAGGTCAGGCCGCGGTCCTCGGATGCGGCGGCATCGTTCCCCGCGGCGCCTGCACAGGCGCACTGCTGGAGATACGGTTCCAACATGGCGGCGGTCCGGTTTTCCGGTACCCCGTCAACCATGATTTTGGCGCTGGTGGTGCGGAAACCGGCGGCCGTGTTCCGCTCCCGGCGGCGTTGCAAATCCGCCACCAGATCCGGGACCGACTCCAGGGTGGTGCTTCGCGGCACCCAGAGGGCCCCTGCCGCCCGGCCGGTCAGCAGACCGTCGTCCAGCAGCGTGCGGTAGGCCGCGCTGGCCTCCGGATAGCCCGCATAGTCGCCCAGAATTGCCTCCTGCCAGCCGGTCACCCCCACCGAGTGCAGATAGCGCTGGGCCTCGAGCAGCCCGCCCCGCATATCGTCGACCGTGGCGCGGGGGATGGCCCGGTTGACCAAATCCATGGCGCCCTCGTGCAGGGTCCCGCCCGGAGCGCCGGCGGCATCGCGCTCCAGCACGCCGTCCGCAGGGTCGGGGGTTGCCGCATCGACCCCGGCCAGCTCCAACGCGCGGCTGTTGACCCACGCGCTGTGGTGGTCTGCGTTGACCAAATAGACCGGGCGGTCCGGGATCAGCGCGTCCAGGGCCTGCCGGGTGGGATAGCCGCCTGGAAAGTCTGCCTTGTGCCAACCCCCGCCGGTGATCCACTCGCCGGTACTGGCCGATGCGAATTCCGCAATTCTGGCCAGCACAGCATCGGCCCCGGTACACATCGACAGGTCACAGCCCAGCCGCTCCAGCCCTGCCATCACCGCGTGCACGTGCGCGTCCGTGAAACCGGGCACCAGCAGCCGGCCGTGCAGGTCCACGGCGGTGGCTCGCGGTCCCGCCGCTGTCCGGGTTTCGGCGTCGGTGCCCACAGCGCTGATCTTTCCGTCCGTGACAGCCACGGCCGTGGCCGTCGGGTGCAGGCGGAAGCCATCGAAGATCCTGCCGGAGTGGAAAATCCAGTCTGCCGCCATGGCCGCTCCTCTGACCCGGCCGCTGCCGGAAAATGAATGGGTTTCACTTATGACACAGGCGGCTCGGGTCTTTGTCAACGGTTTCGCAGGATCTTCACGAGCGGCCATGGGTGCCCCTTGGTGTGACCTGTCGCATAAGGTTGCCTGAGACTACCTATCGTTGAAGGGGGTGTCGGGGTGAAAACACGTGGATCCAGCCGGACCTTGTCGGCCGCAGTGCTGATTGCCGGCATCCTGCTGGTTGCCGCCAACCTGCGCCCCGTGCTGACTGGCGTTGGCCCGCTGCTGGACCAAATCGGTGCCGACACCGGACTGGGCGCCACCGCCTTGGGCTTCCTGGCTGCGGTGCCCTTGCTGGCTTTCGGCGCTGTGTCCCCCCTGGCGCACGGCCTCAGCGAGAAGTTTGGTGTTGAGCGCACCGTCTTTGGCTCGCTGGTGCTGCTGGTCGCCGGGACGTTCCTGCGACCCATCCCGGGCACCATCGCGAATTTGTGGATCGGCACCTTCCTGATCGGAGCCGCCATCGCGGTCTGCAACGTGATGCTGCCTGCGCTGCTCAAGCGCGATTTCCCCGAACGCATGGCCTCGCTGACCGGCGCCTATTCGGCGGTGCTCGGCGGCTGTGCTTCCCTCGGTGCAGGTTTCGCCGTGCCGCTTTCGCGCGTTCCTTTCGGCGGCGAACCGGCAGGCTGGCGCTTCGCTTTGGTCGCCTTCGTGCTGCTGGCGGTGCCGGCCGTGCTGCTGTGGCTGCCCCGCCTCCGGCGCCACAACGCAGCCGGAGAAGGAGCGCACGCCGCGGCAGCTGCCCCGGCCCTGGTCCGCGGCTCGGTGTGGAAGTCGGGACTCGCCTGGCAAGTGACGCTGTACATGGGCCTGCAGTCGATGACCTTCTACATTCTCATCACCTGGCTGCCCTCCCTGGAACGCTTCCACGGCCGCGGCGAACTGGCTTCCGGCTGGGACCTAATGCTGTTCCAGCTGATCGGCGTGGTGTCCAGCCTGCTGACACCGGTGGCCCTGCGCGGACAGACACAGCGCCTCGCCGCTTCCCTGCCGCCGCTGCTCGTGGTGGCCGGAGTCCTGGGCATCATGCTGATGCCACAGATCATGCTGTTCTGGGTGTTGGTGGCAGGCTTCGGCTGCGGCAGCTCCCTGGTCACCGCACTGTCGCTCTTTGGTTTACGCACCCGCACCCACCGCGAAGCCGGCGCCCTCTCCGGCATGGCCCAGTCGGTCGGCTACCTCCTGGCCGCGGCCGGCCCGCCGATCTTCGGCGGGTTCTTTGCCGCGTCCGGCGCGTGGGAAATCTCGTTGGCGCTGCTGTGCGCCATCTCCGTGCTGCAGGCAGCAGCCGGACTGCTGGTTGGACGGGATCGCTTCGCCTTCACAGCGTGAGCGCCTATAACCACCGTGTCCGGTGCCGGAGGGCTCCTACATCCCCAAGCGGTACGTCTCCAGCTGCCGGAACCGGCGCTGCAGCGACTCGCGCCGGTGTACGTCCTCGCCTGCCGTGAGCTCGATGTGGCGACGGCCGAACCGCCAGAGCAGAAGGTCATCCAGCAGCCGGTCCGGGCCGGGGGAGTAGCGGTGCTCCAAGGCGGCGCGGACGTCGGTGATGGTTTCCGGATTCAACAACGCGGCCAACTCGGTGGTGGTCTTCAGTCCATGCGCGGCCAGCAGCTCTGCCGCCCAGCCCCAGTCGTCGTCGGACTTGCGGTCCACGTGCGGCAGCAGCGTCTGCCAGACTTCGCGCACCCGGCGGGGCGTCAGCGGCGCCGCACCTTCCCCTTCTTCGTCCCAGTATCCGGTCACCGTTTCGTAGCGCTCGTGCAGTTCAGCGAAGGCCGATTCGACTGCCTCCAACATGGCGGCCGTAGCCGTGAACTGGCGGTCGAAATAGGGGCTCCAGGCCCGCGGATCTGAAGACTTGAAGCGGATATCGTGCTCCAGTTCCGACCACGCGTGTGAAAGGATCGTACGGATCTGGACCTCGAAGAGGTAGCTGCCGGTGGCGCGGGCCGGTTCGCCCAAAGCCTGCTGGTAGGCCTTTACCGTGTTGTTCTGCAGTGTGCGCATGATCAGGTGGCGGCTGGCGTAGCCGTAGGTGCCGGACTCGATCGAGCCGATGTCCTTCTCCCGGTCGGCACGGCAGTCGAAGTCGCTGCGCTGCCGCTTGATCAATGCTGCGGCCTCCCGGATTTCGTGAGGCAGGCTCACGATTACCCGGACGCCGACCAGATCGTGGATCTCTCGCAAGGGATCCGGAAACTCCAGCGCCGGGGCACCACCCGGTTCGGCAGGCTGCAGCATCCGGGACGCTTTGTCCCGGAACGATGCAACGCTTTTGGTCCGGGCAGTGACGAACAGAGGCGTCAGTTCGGCAGTGCGGAAGATGTCCCGGATGCCCGACTGCAATTGGGACGTGACGGTTGCCAGCGCCGGGCGCACCCGCTCGTACTGCGCGGTGTTGGCCTCCACCTGCGCACGCAACCGCTCGTCCAACCGGTCCCAATGAATGCCCATGCGCGCCTGGCTCTCCTAGCTTTAGGTATCTGTGGCTCTGAACAACCTACCAAGGCCTACCCGGAGGGCTTGTACGGGACAGTTGCCAACAAGGCTGGCGGCGCGAAAGCCCACAACCCTTCCCGGCCGTGCCTATACGGGCGAGTTCCACGCGATCGGAAGGGTCGCCGTCTTGCGCAGCCGTCAGCCCTCGGAGTGCGCGTCTGCCACCTCCAGCACCTCGTCCAGGATGGCCAGGCCGGTCTGCGCATCCTCCACACTGATGTTCAGCGGGGGAACCACGTGGATCCGGTTGAAGTTGGCGAACGGCAGCAGCCCGCGTTGCCGGCAGGCAGCGATCAGCTCGTTCATCTCGGGGCTGGAGGAACCGTACGGTGCCAGTGGCTCCCGCGTGGCCCGGTCCCGCACCAGCTCCACTGCCCAGAACGCCCCGACGCCGCGCACTTCACCGATCGACGGATGCTTCGCGGCCAGTTCCGCCAGGCCCGGACCGAACACGTCCTCGCCCAACGAGGCGGCATGCTCCACCATCTTTTCGTCCCGCATCGCGTTGATGGTGGCCACAGCCGCAGCGCAGGCGAGTGGATGCCCGGAGTAGGTCAAGCCGCCGGGGTACGCGCGCTTGGCGAAGGTCGCGTAAATCTCCTCGGAGATCGCCACCCCGCCCAGCGGCACGTAGCCGGAGTTCACGCCCTTGGCGAAAGTCAGCAGGTCCGGCACGACGTCGGCGTGCTCGATGGCGAACCACTTGCCGGCACGGCCGAACCCGGCCATCACCTCGTCGGCGATGAGCACGATGCCGTACTTGGTGGCAAGTTCGCGGACACCCTGCAGGTAACCCGGGGGAGGCATCATGATCCCCGCGGTACCCGGAATGGACTCCAGAATGATCGCGGCGAAGCGGTCGGCGCCCTCCAGCTGGATGGTGGTTTCGAGGTGCTCCAAAGCGCGCTGGCATTCCTGCGCCTCGTCGGTGGAATGGAATTGGCTGCGGTAGAGGAACGGGGCATGGAAATGGACGGTGCCGGCGTTGCCGTAGTCGTTGGCCACCCGCCGGGGGTCGCCGGTGATGTTGACGGCCAACGCGGTTCCGCCGTGGTAGGAGCGGTAGGCCGAGAGCACCTTGTAGCGGCCGGTATGCAGCCGGGCCATCCGCACCGCGTGTTCCACCGCGTCGGCCCCGCCGTTGGTGAAGAAGATGCGGTTCAGGTCCCCGGGCGTCAGCTCGGCGATCAGGCGCGCGGCCTCGGAACGGGCGGCGTTTGCGTGCTGCGGCGCGATGGTGCACAGCAATCCGGCCTGTTCCTGGATGGCGGACACCACCTTGGGATGCTGGTGGCCGATGTTGGTATTGACCAGCTGCGAGGAGAAGTCCAGCAGCTTGTTGCCCTCGCCGTCCCACACCCAGGAACCTTCCGCCCGGGTGATGACCAAGGGCGTGATCAGTTCCTGCGCGGACCAGGAGTGGAATACATGCTTCCGGTCCAGTTCATATGCCCGGCGGCCGGCCTCCAGTTCCTCGGAGCTCAATGGTGTGCCTGTGGTGGTGGTCATCTGTCTCTCCTCTCAGACGTTCTGCGGGAAGCCCAGGTTGATTCCGCCGTGGCTCGGGTCCAGCCAGCGGGTGGTCACGACCTTGCCGCGGGTGAAGAAGTGCACGCCCTCGGATCCGTGCGCGTGGCTGTCGCCGAACAGCGAGTTCTTCCAGCCGCCGAACGAGTAGTACGCCATCGGCACCGGGATCGGGACGTTGATCCCCACCATACCCACCTGCACCTCGTTCTCGAAGCGGCGGGCGGCACCGCCGTCGTTGGTGAAAATGGCTGTGCCATTGCCGTACTGATTGTCGTTGATCAGCGCCAGCCCTTCGTCGTAGCCCGGCACCCGCACCACTGACAAGACCGGTCCGAAGATCTCATCCGTGTAGATGGACATCTCCGGCGTCACCCGGTCGAACAGCGTCGGGGCCAGGAAGAAGCCGTCACCTTCGGCATCCGGCTCCACCGTGCGCCCGTCGAGTACCAGTTCGGCGCCGGCTTCGGCACCTGCCGCGATGTAGCCGGCCACCTTGTCGCGGTGAGCCGCCGTGATCAGGGGGCCCATGTCGGTGCCGCGCAGGCCGTCGCCCACCCGCAGTTTGGCGGTCCGCTCGGCGATCTTGGCCACCAGTTCGTCCGCGACCGACTCCACGGCCACCACCGCGGAGATCGCCATGCAGCGCTCGCCGGCCGCGCCGTAGCCGGCGTTGACTGCTGCATCCGCGGCCAGGTCCAGGTCCGCGTCCGGCAGCACCAGCATGTGGTTTTTCGCCCCGCCCAGCGCCTGCACGCGCTTGCCGGAAGCCGTGCCGCGCTCGTACACGTACCGGGCGATCGGCGTCGATCCGACAAAGGACACAGACTTGATCTCCGGGTGCTCCAGCAGGGCATCCACGGCTTCCTTGTCACCGTGCACCACATTGAACACGCCATCCGGCAGCCCGGCTTCCTTCCACAGCTCGGCCATCCAGTTGGCAGCCGTCGGGTCCTTCTCGCTGGGCTTGAGCACCACGGTGTTGCCGCTGGCGATCGCCACCGGGAAGAACCACATGGGCACCATCGCGGGGAAGTTGAACGGCGAGATGATCGCCGCCGGGCCCACCGGCTGCCGGATCGAGTGCACGTCCACCTTGGTGGAGGCGTTCTCCGTGTAGCCGCCCTTGAGCAGGTGCGGGATGCCGCAGGCGAACTCCACCACTTCCTGCCCGCGCGACACCTCGCCGAGCGCGTCGTCCAACACCTTGCCGTGTTCAGCGGTAATGATCGCGGCCAGCTCGCCCTTGCGCGCATTCAGCAGTTCGCGGAAGTTGAACAGGATCTGCACCCGGCGGGCCAACGAGGTGTCGCGCCAGGCGGGAAACGCCGCCGCCGCTGCCTCCACTGCTTGATTGACGACGGCGGTGCTCGCCAGGGCCACGCGGGAGGAGACTTTGCCGGTGGCCGGGTTGGCCACCTCACCCAGCCGACCGTCGACCTCAGGGGTTGTGTAGGTTCCATCGATCCAGTGCTGCGTGGTCTGCATGGTGCTCCTTCTTTCGCGGCTTCTCGTTATTGCACGCACACAGCCTGCGGTGAACCGAGGAGGTGCGCGTGGGGTCTTCCCCTATCGTCCGGCGCTTCATGCGCCGGTGCTACTGACACTCTGTCGAAATAACAGCCCTGCCACTTACACTGTGTCAATGCAGCTGAACGTGCGGGATGTACTCGACCTCGAGGTGGTGCGGGTCGGCGGACCCGAAGTCCTCTCGGGCGCCGACGCCTTGGCCACGCCTGTCCGATGGGTGCATGTGGCCGAGCTGAAGAGTCTTGCCGGTCTGCTGGAAGGCGGCGAACTGGTCCTCACCACCGGGCTGGCGTTCGAGGACTCTGCCGCAGAGGCCGCCCGCTACCTCGCCGAGCTGGCAGCGGCAGGGGCCGCCGCCGTCGTCGTCGAGATCACCGAGCAAAGGCCGCAGGCCGCCGCGGCACTGCGTGAGGCCGGCCGCACCGCCGGCCTCCCGGTCATCCTGGTCACCCGCCGCATCCGGTTCGTGGAGGTCACCGAGGTGGTGCACCGCATGTTGGTGGCCGGGCAGCTGGCGCAGTTGGAGCGGTCGCGCCAGGTGCACGAGGTTTTCACCATGCTCAGCTTGGAGAACGCCCCGCCGGAGGAGATTGTGGCCCGGACCGCCGAACTGATCGGTGCCCCCGTGGTGCTGGAAGACGTGGCGCATCTGGTGCTCGCTTTCGCCCCGGCCGGCGTGCCCGCTTCGGAACTGCTCAACGGCTGGGCCGAACGGTCGCGCCTGGTGCATTATCGCGAGGAGACGGTCCGTGCCGGCTCAGCAGGGTGGCTGCAGGCGCCGGTGGGACTGCGCGGCCAGCGCTGGGGCCGCTTGGTGGTGCCGGTGGCGGGCGAACCAAGGGACGAGCCGCCCGCGAAGGTCGCGGCCGGGCATGCCGCAACCGACGATGCCGACGCCGCCATGGTGCTGGAGCGGGCAGGCCAGGCCCTGACCATCAACCGCATGGCAGAACGGGACCAACGCGAGCTCGGCCACCAGGCCCGGGCCGGACTGCTGCACGAACTGCGCCGTCCGGGTGCCCTGGAGGAGGCTGAAGCCGTGGCACGCGCGGCAGCGCTCGGGCTGGCGTCGGCTCCCGTCTACCTGCCGGTGGTTTTGCAATTGGCGCGGCCTCACAGCGAAGAACCGATCGAACTGCAGCGGCGCGAGCGGGCGCTGTTGGACCTGCTGAACGGCGTCCTGGCGGGCGCCCGGATTTCGGCCCTTGCCGCCAGCCTGCAGGCCGGCTCCATCGGGCTGCTGGTGGCCGTACCGGCCCGGCAGCTGGAAGACCCGGCGCTGGAGCGGCTGTGCGGCCAGTTGGCCGAGCAAACCAGCGCCGACTGGACCGTAGGCGTCGGCCGCGGCAGGCCGGAACTGCTGGCTGCCGCGGCGGGGCTGGATGAAGCCGCCCACGTGGCTGAATCTGCGGCAGGACTCGGCACCGGAAAACGGTTCTACCGTTCCGCCGACGTGCGGCTGCGCGGGCTGCTGTCCATGCTGCGCGACGATCCCCGCGTGGCAGCCTTTGCCGACGCCGAACTGGCCGCCGTCATCCACGACAGCGACGCGTTGGATTTGCTGCAGCGGTACCTGGACTCGGGCGGGAACAAGGCGCAGCTCGCACGCAACGGCTACCTGAGCCGTCCTACCCTTTATGCCAAGCTGGCGCGCTTGCAGGAACAACTCGGCGTCCCCCTCGACGACGCTGAGTCCCGAAGCTCGCTGCACGTTGCCTTACTGCTGCACAGAATGCGCGGCTGACAGCGCAGCGGCCCCGCGCCCTAGCGACCTGGGACCGCCGGCCCGCCCACCGGTGTTAACTCCACCCCCACAGCAGGCGGTCAGCCGATATGGTGGAGACATGAGCCAGAGCAGCGACACGGCACAGTTCAGCACCAAGGGCGCCTACGTTCAAAGCGGCGAGGAATTCGACCGGGACACCACCTACATCGAAGACCGGATCGTCGCCGATCCCGAAGCGGTCCGCGCCTCGAATGGCCCCACCGGCGGCACCATCGGCAATCCGAACGGAGGCCTCGCCGACGGCGCCAAGGCCTGGCCGGTGGAGGCGGGCCGTTATCGGCTGGTGGCGGCGCGTGCCTGCCCCTGGGCCAACCGCACCATCATCGTGCGGCGCCTGCTCGGGCTGGAAGATGTTATCTCGCTGGGGCTGCCCGGTCCCACCCACGACGCCCGCTCCTGGACCTTCGACCTGGACCCCGACGGCCGCGACCCGGTCCTCGGAACCGAGCGCCTGCAGGAAAACTACTTCAAGCGCTTCCCGAACTATCCGCGCGGCATCACCGTGCCGGCCATGGTGGACGAAGCGAGCGGCGCCGTCGTCACCAATGACTACCCCCAAATGACGCTGGACTTCTCCACAGAGTGGAAGGCCCATCACCGCGAGGGCGCTCCCGACCTGTTGCCTGCCGACAAACTGGAGGAGATGCAACCGGTGGTCAAGCGCATCTACACCGAGGTCAACAACGGCGTCTACCGCTGCGGTTTCGCCGGCTCGCAGGAAGCCTACAACGCCGCCTACGACCGGCTCTGGACCGCCATGGACTGGCTCGAGGAGCGCCTCACCAACCAGCGCTACCTGATGGGGGAAACCATCACCGAAGCCGACGTCCGCCTCTTCACCACGCTGGCCCGCTTCGACGCTGTTTACCACGGCCACTTCAAGTGCAACCGGAACAAGCTGAGCGAGATGCCAGCGTTGTGGGGCTACGCCCGCGACCTGTTCCAGACCCCGGGCTTCGGCGACACCACCGACTTCATGCAGATCAAGCAGCACTATTACAT
This sequence comes from Arthrobacter sp. Dra40, assembly GCF_059091905.1. Lineage (NCBI taxonomy): Bacteria > Bacillati > Actinomycetota > Actinomycetes > Micrococcales > Micrococcaceae > Arthrobacter > Arthrobacter sp. Dra40. Next base: position 3,200 of record NZ_JBNHHB010000110.1, on the reverse strand, counting down.
CGTGCATGAGGACATCAACCCCACCCGGATCGTCCCGCAGGGCCCGGACCTCTCCGGCTGGCTGACCGAGCACGGCCGCGAAGCCCTGGGCGGCAGCCCCTTCGGAAGCGGCACAGCGCCCGGCCCCGTGCGCGAATCCGAACGCGTCACCGCCGGCCACAATCCTCTCTACCCCGCGTAGCCGCTGTGTCGCTCCCGGTGAAGGACGACGACGGTGCCCGCCGGGGTGTTGTCCGCGCGCCTTTTACGGGCGGTGAGGAACCCGCCGTGGCGAGCCCCGCCGTCGAGCGCTCCGGCGGCGGGACCGCAAAGCCCCGCATTGCCCTTAGCTACGTCCAGGCCGCACCGTCTCACCCCGCCTGGTTCTCGGAGGTCCTGGCCGGGCTGGCCCAGCATGCCGCCGCAGGGCTGAGAGCGGCCGGTGCGGACCCCGTCATCGTCAATTCCGCCTCCGGCCGCGTCTTCAGCGCGCTCGATTACGACGGCGTCGTCATCCTGGGCGGCGGCGATGTAGATCCCGCCCGCTACGGCGGCGACACCGACGAACCTACCGTCCATGCCGTGGATACGGCCGCGGATGAGACCGAGATCGACTTGGTCAAGGGCGCCATCGAGAATGGCCGGCCGGTTCTCGGCATCTGCAGAGGACTCCAACTGATCAACGTCGCCTTCGCTGGCTCGCTCGTGGAGGACCTCGGACCGGAGTCGTTCCATAAAATCCATCGGACGCGGCCGCCCATGGCCGGCCATCCAGTGCGCGTCGCTCCCGACAGCCTGCTGGCCGCGGCGCTCGGCACCGATGATGTGACGGTCCAGTCGGGCCATCATCAGGCAATCCGCCGGCTGGGTGACCGGCTTCGCGTGGTGGCGACCGCGGCCGACGGCGTCGTGGAAGCAGTTGAGCTCGCCCGGCCCGATGAAGGGTGGCTGCTTGCTGTGCAGTGGCATCCTGAAGATCCCGGGTCACCGGACGGCCAACTCCAGGCATTGCTCAAGCCGTTCGTCGAAGCCTGCCAGTTACGCAAGGCGGGAGTGGCCGGATAGTACCGGCTGTTCGGTGCCGGTTCCGTTTTCCGCGGGTCGGGTTCCGACTCTTTCCGGCTTCGGCCTGCTTCCGATTCCGCCCGCCTCTCCGTTACTTGCTGCGGCCCGGCTTCCTTACCGGCTTCAGGCGCCTCCTCCTTACCTGCTGCGGCTCGGCGTCCTTACCGGTTCCGGCCGCCTCCTCGTTCTGCCGGCGGTACCTCTCCTCCACAGGCGCGATACGCGATCCATCATCCCCAAACGGACGTTCTTCGGTACTGGCCACGAAGCAATCCTCATAGGGTCATGAGTATGTTCGACAAAGAAGCATCCGGACTCACGGCGGGTCAAGCGCCCGGCGCCGGAACCGTGCGTGAACATTCACCAGCCGGGGCCGGTTCCAGTGCCGTCACCCCGGCAGGTGCCTGCACTTGTGCCACCGCGAGTGACGGTGCAGGCGCTAGTGCCGTTGTCCTCGATGCTGCTGCTATCGCCTTGTCGGCCGCTTCGCTGACCACGCTGCACGGTGAAGCTTCCGCCACGGAGTTGGTCGACCGGATTGCGGCGCTGGAGGACCTGAAGGCCGCGGCAGCCGCGGCGCAAGCGAGGGCCCAGGCCGCGTTGGACGAGTCAATTCGTGCCGGCCGGGCCGCCGCCGGGATCCTTGCTGAACGACAGGGCAAGGGTGTGGCCGGGCAAATCGGACTGGCCAGGCGGGAATCCCCGCACCGTGCGGCGGTCCTGCTCAACCTGTCCAAAGCCTTGGTCGGGCAGATGCCCCACACTCTCGCCGCCCTCGCGGCCGGAAAGCTCAATGAGTACCGGGCGGAGATCCTGGTGCAGGAGACCGAGTGCCTGATCCCCGAGGACCGGGCCAGCGTGGACCGGGAGTTGGCCGGGAACTGGGAGCGGCTGCACGGGCTCGGGAACAGGGCCCTGCGGGCCGAAGCCAAGCGCTTGGCCTACCGGCTGGACCCGTGTTCGGTCGTGAACCGCGCCGCGAAGGCCGAAGCCGACCGGCACGTCTCGTCAAGACCGGAACCCGACACAATGGTCTCGGTCCGTACCCTGCTGCCCGTTGTCCAGGGCGTGGCCATGATGACCGCGCTGGTCAAGGAAGCGGACCGGCTGCGCAACGCCGGGGACAGATCGCGGGGGCAGATCATGGCTGATACCGTCTTCGAACGCGTCACCGGCCGCAGCACCGCCGACCCTGCCAGGCTGGAGATCCAGTTGGTGATGACCGACCGGGCCCTGCTCCGCGGCGACTCCGAACCGGCTTGGCTAAGCGGTTACGGGACCGTCCCGGCTGGATACGCCAGGAATCTGCTTCACATCCCGCAAGGCCGGTCGGAAGCTGCTCAAAAACAGGCAGCCGTCAAAAGCAGCCAGCCGGGTCAGGGCCCGCCGGGCCAGGCTTCTCAGGGCAACGGCCCGCCTGCCGGTGGATCCGGTCGGGAGGCGCCGCTGGCGGGGACCGAGATGGGATGGAGGACTGCCCGGGACCAAGCGAAGCGGAAGAAGGCTGTGGTCCAAGGAAGTGTGGAGGACACCTGGGTGCGCCGCCTTTATACCGCACCGGGGACCGGACAGTTGTTGGGGATGGATTCGACGGCGCGAAAGTTCCCCGACGGGATGCGCCGGATGATCGTGGCCCGCGACGCGTACTGCCGAAAGCCCTGGTGCGATGCCCCTGTCCGTCACATCGACCACATTGTCCCGTGGTCCGACGGCGGCGAGACGACCCTGAACAACGGTATGGGGCTTTGCGAGTACTGCAACCAGACGAAGGAAGCAGACGGCTGGTCCGCGAGGGTGGTCGAAGGGCCACGGCACGCGGCGGAAATCACCACCCCCACCGGACACGCCTACAGGTCCACAGCGCCCTCTCTGCCCGGGACCACAACATCCGTGACCACCGCACCCGGGGCCACCGCACCCGGGGCCACCACACCCGGGGCCACCACACCCGTAACCGAAGGTGTGAGGGAGTCAGGAAGAGGACCCGGTGCACGCCCCCACGGCAACAGCCGCCAGGCACGCCATCGGCACCGGGAGACGTTGCTCCGCCGTACGCAGGGAGGCTACGCCAAATGATTGTCGGCATAAACCTTCATGGCGTCCCGGACAAATGACGCCCCATGTTCACCGCCGTAATTGGCGCCGAACCGAGGGTC
>NZ_JBNHHB010000109.1:0-18233 GCF_059091905.1 Arthrobacter sp. Dra40 | reverse complement strand
GAAGCGGAGCACCAGGACCTGTGGTGGCAGGAGATCACCATTCGCAACGGCATCCCGGACGGCGATGAACTCGGCTACCGGCTGGCGCAGAATATCGCCGTCCGCTGCCGGGGCGCCGTCGTCGGCCACCAACTGACCGGGACCGGAGAATAGCGATGGGCATGCACACGTCGGCCTTCGATTTCCACACCGAACGCACCGCCGTCGTCTTCCAGGACAAGCCGCTGGCGTTCCTCTCCCCCGCCCTCACCCGCGCGTACGTGGCCGCCCGCGCAACGGAGCGCCAGTTCGTGGTGATGACGCCCAGCACCAGCAGCCTCACGCTGCCGCTGTACCAGCTGCTGCAGCGGCAGGGCTGCATCTGGATGGCCAGCGCCGCGGACGGCACGTTCTACAACGGCTTCACCGGACAGCAGTACCGCTGGAGCGGGGATGTCTTCGCCGCCGAGGATCAGCTGGCGCCGGACTACCTGCTGGCACCGGCCGGGTCCGACGGTGTGGTCCAGGCCCGTGGCGAGATCCTGCATCCGGCCAGCGAATCCACCCAAATCGGCGGCTTCACCGCTGCGCTGTTCCACGAGTTGACGGGTGCAGAGCCCGTGGGCTGGGGCATCCACGAGCCGGTCAGCGAACCCTGGGACACGGCCGAACTCACCCGCTACTGCTTCCGTCTGGCGCCGATGACCAGCAACATCGTCGTGGTCGGCCGTCCCCGGCCGGGCACGCAGGTGCCGTCCATCGGCGTGCTCACCGTGACCCGATCGTCCACCGGGGTGCACGAGTCGGTGGAATTGTTCTGCGAATCAGTGCATCCGCTGAGCAATGACGAGCTGGCCTCCTTCGGTTCCGCCATGCACCGCGCCCACGCCCGCACCGCCCTGGCAGGCCACACCATGCTGCTGGACCAACTGGCCTTCCCCGCCCGCTTTACCGGCGTCGGGGTCCCTGCATGCTCGTTCTTCGGTCCGGAGGCGCTTGCGCAGTTCGGTCCGCAGCAGGCTCTGGCCGCCGCCGGCGAGCGCGCCCGGCTGGTGGGCGTCCCGCCGCTGCAGTCACTCGCCGTCACCTACCACCGGGATCCGTCCGGCGGCCGCCGGCATCCGCTGGACGAGTTCACCGAACTGGTGGGCAAGCTCGCCGGCGGGAAATTCTGACCGCCGGCGGGGAAGCTCACGGGCGGAAAGTTTTGACCGCTGCGGCTCCCCGGGACAGCGGGTGCGGAATAGAACCCCCGCACCAAAGGTTGTGGCCTGCGTGTCCATGAACGACGGCGGTGCCTCCTCCTCCCAGTCCTCCGTCCCTGCGCCTCCGGCCGGGACACCCGGTGACGGCGTCCCGGCGACCGTACCGCGGCGGGGCACCAGCGACTCCGGCGCCGGCATGGCTTACGGTCTGGCGGCCTACGGGCTCTGGGGCATCCTGCCCTTGTACTTCACCGCGCTGGTTCCGGCCGGGCCTCTGGAGATCGTGGCCAACCGGATTGTCTGGTCGCTGCTGTTCTGCTTCCTGCTGATCACCGCGCTGCGCGGCTGGCGCACCTTCCGCACCGCGTTGACCAACAGGCGCACCTTCGGGACGTTGTCCCTGGCCGCGGTCCTTATTGCGGTCAACTGGCTCACCTACACGTTCGCGGTGCTGAACGGACACGCCATCGAGGCGGCGCTGGGATACTTCATCAACCCGCTGGTCTCGGTACTGCTGGGGGTCATCCTGCTGAAGGAACGGCTCCGCCCGGCCCAGTGGATCGCGATGGGCGTGGCCTTCGCAGCGGTGCTGGTGCTCGCTTTCGGGTACGGCAATGTGCCGTGGATTGCACTGATTCTGGCGCTCAGTTTCGGGTTCTACGGCCTGGTCAAGAAGAACGTCGGCGGCCGGGTGGATGCCGTCACCAGCCTCAGCGTGGAAACGCTGGTGCTGGCCCCGGTCTCCGTGGTCATCATGCTCATCCTGATGGCTGGCGGCCAGGCCACTGTGCTCTCTGAAGGCACCAGCCACTTCTGGCTGATGGCTGCCAGCGGGCTCATCACCGCGCTGCCGCTCTTGTTCTTCGGCGCCGCCGCCCGCCGCCTGCCGCTGAGCACTATCGGCATGCTGCAGTATCTGGCCCCAATCCTGCAGTTCATCATCGCGCTCGTCTTCCTGCACGAGCCCATGCCGCTGGAACGCTGGATCGGTTTCGGCCTCGTTTGGTTCTCCCTGGCCATCCTGACCACCGACATGGCCGTCGCCCTCAAGCGGGCCCCCAAGGCCGGGGGCAAACCCGCTGCCGCCCCGGCACGCTAGCCGCCTGCAACGGCTTCGATCACCTCGGGACCAATATTTCATTTCCTCTCGAAGTAGAGGACGCAAGATTGGCGGCTTAAAGGTCGGACAGGCTTTCATACGTTGACCAGAATTCGGACATGGATCGTGGCCGGCCCATGGTCAAGTCTTCCAAGTAGAGAAGATGCGCGTGCCAGCCGGGCAGGTAATTGACAGCTTCGCTCCCCAGACCCTCGTGCGCCAAGACCAAGTTGGTAGCACTGCCAACCGGGGTGAGAGTGATCCGCACATGTGAAGGCGGCTCGTCCGGAAAGTCCCACGTCATGTGCAGCAGTCTTTCCGGTTCACATTCCAGAATCCGGCTGGTACAGAAATAGTTTTCCGCGTGCTGAATGGTCACAACATCGCCGCCAACGAATCGCCCAGAGGTTATTTTTCCTAGCCAATGAGGTAAAGCGTCGGGGTCTGTAAGACCCCACCAAAGACGGTCTGCGGGAACCGCCATGGACCAGCCATGAGACACGCGTCCGCTCGCCGCTTGAAGAGTACGACTTATGAGGGGCATAACCGGAGGCTAACGCACCGTCTGACACTTCGGCACTGCATCTTAGGTCCGCTCCGCAGGCAAGGCCGCAAGCTAGTAACGGATTGCGTCGATGACCTTGACCCGCACGGCAACCACTGCCGGGATCAGGCCGGCAAGCGCGCCCACGGCCGTGGCAGCGCCAATGCCAAGCAGCGCCGCTTCCACCGGGAACGGGGGAAGTTCGCTGATGCCCTGGGCGATCAGGTCCTGTACCCATGGACTCTTCACCACCGCGACGGCGAGCATCACCCCGACCACGCCGGCGACGAATGTTGCGACCACCGACTCGAGCATGACGCCGAAGAAGATCCGGCCGGAGGTCGCTCCGAAACTGCGCCGGATCCCGATTTCCCGTACCCGGTACTTGACCGTGACCATTGAGATGTTGAGCAGTCCCACGGCGCCCAGCAGGAGCACGAGTCCGGCGATGCCGCCCACCGCCCACTGGATGCCCTCGAACGGGTCGCCCCAGGCGGCATAGTCGCTGCGGTACACATTCGCCTGGGCATCGGGAAACTGAGCCTGGAGGTCGCCGGCGATCGCAGCCCTCAGGCCCGGCTCGAGCTCGGCCGGGACCCACATTTCCAAGACGGGAGGAGGACCTGCCTCTCCGCCCAGGCCCCAACGCTCGTACTGGCTGGTGAGCATCATGGCCTGGGCCAGGGCACCCTGATGGAAGTCCGGCATTACTCCTACCACGGTGGCTGCGATCGGCCGCTGCTGGAAGATCCGCACGACCGGATTCAGCGCCAGATCGGGTTCGCCCAGCTGCCGGTGGAATGCTTCGTTGATAATCACCGCCGGGGCAAGCGCCGCGGCGTCAGCTTCGGTGAACCAGCGGCCGGTGACCAGGTTGACCCGCCGCATCTCGCCGTAGGTGCGGTCCACCACCGTGGTTTCGGCTGTCATGACTCCATGGGGGAATTGGAACGGGACCTGGGTAAAGGCGCGGCGGCTCGCGTATTCCACGCCGTAGCGTTCCACGAGCCCCTCGAAGGCGGCCTGCAGGGCCGCCGAATCCTCGGTTCCCGTTGGCGTGTGGACCTCAACAGTCACGGTCGCTGCGCGGCCTCCGGATTGCTCCTGCCCCTGCACCATGCCTTCCCTGGCCATGTTCCCGAGCCCGACGACGGTGGTCAGGGCCGCGACGGACAGTGCCACGCCGATCAAGGCCAGCAGGATGCGGGTCTTGTGGATGCGCAGCTCGGCCCAAGCCTCGACCAGGAGGGCAACGGCGCCGGTCATGCCGCAAACTCCGAAGCGTGCAGAATCCCGTCGCCGAGCCGGTAGTGCCGCTGGGCCAAGACCGCCACATTCGCATCGTGCGTGATGGTCACCAGGGCCGCGCCTGACTCCTGAACCACCTCGTCCAGCAGGGCCATCACGCTTTGACCGGTTTCTATGTCCAGGGCCCCCGTGGGCTCATCGGCGAGGATCAGCCTGGGCGACCGCACCAGCGCCCGCGCGATGGCGATCCGCTGCTGCTCGCCGCCGGAGAGCTTGTGCGGCTTCTCTCCCAGCCGGCTGCCCAGGCCAACCCGGTCGAGCATGTGGGTGGCCAGCCGCTCACGCTGCCAGAATTGCCTACCGCCGGCATAGAGCAGCGGCGTCATGACGTTTTCCAAGGCGGTACGGCCCGGCAACAGGTTGAACTGCTGGAAGATGAATCCCACGCGCGCACCGCGGGCCACGGCGCGCTGCTTTTCCCCCAGGGTAGATACCGCCCGCCCCTCAAAAAACATTTCGCCGGTGCTGGGCACGTCCAGCAGCCCCAGGATGTTCAGCAACGTGGACTTTCCCGACCCGGACCGCCCGACTATCGACACATGCTCTCCGGTACGGATGCTCAGCTCGATGCCCCGCAGGATGTGCAGCGGGCCGCGGTCCGGGATGTGGACGCTCCGCGTCACCCCCTGCAACTCCAGCAGCGGGGCCCCCGTCGCCGGAGCGCTCATCCGCCCACCATGCCGAAACCGGCCTCCATGCCGGGCATCATCTGGTCCCCGGGCGCGCCGGGAATGAACTCCAGGACCATGTCGCCCTCTTCCAACCCCTCGACGATCTCCACCTGCATCCCGTCATTCAGTCCCAAGGCGACCGGCCGCTCAACCGGTGCCCCGCCGTCGTCCTCCACCACCCACACCAGGCCGGTGTCCACGGATCCCCGGACCGCCGTAGTGGGGACCACGATGACGTTGTGGGCGGTTCCGGCGGAAATGTCGACCGTTGCGCCCAGCCCGGCGAAAACCTTGACGTCGGCTGGCACGGCGCAGTTGACAGTGCCCGTCGCCGCCGCCGGGGTTGCCGGTCCGAACTGATCCCCAGGCTGCTCCTGAACCGGGCCCGGTGTGCCGACTGCCGGGGTTTCCCCGACCGTCACTGCCTTGCACTCGAAGGGAGCCGGACCGCCGGTGACCGTCACGGTGGCGGAACTGGGCCGGTCGAGCAGCCGGAACTGCTGCTCAGCGGTCAGTGTTCCGGTCACCGAGAACGTGCCCGGGGAAATAACGGCTGCTTCGTCGCCGACCGAGACCTGTTGGTCCACCAACACGGACAGGCCGGTCAGCTTACCGGCAGCCGGCGCCACCACGTTCACGTAGGTATAGACCGGGACGGGAGGCGGGAGCGCTTCCTCCTCCGCGTCCGGCTCGGCTGCCACCTGCTGGGCGGGATCAGGTTCCACCAGCTTCTGCACTTGGAACAGCGCATCGCCTCTGGCCACGTTCGCGCCGGCCTCGACGAACAGAAAATTGACCGTGCCTTCCGCCGTGCTGCGCACGGTCACGGCAGGGTCGCTCGCCACGGTGCCCTCGAGTTGCACCACATTGGTGACCGTCCCCAACGCCGCCGGAACACTGTGCGTGATCAACTCGGCGGAAGGCCGCTCCGTCACCGTGTCAGCACGCATGCCGTCCACGAACGCGAGCTTGAAGAGTGAAGCGGCGATGACAGCGAAAACCGCCAACCAGACCATTGGCAAGACATAGCGCCGCACAGCACTCATGCAACATTCCCCTCGTCTACGACGCCGTTAGGCGCAAGCGCGCGGGAAGCCAAAAACAATGACTAACTCACATCCCGCCTGTGACGGAGGTTACACCACTGGGTGGCGCAACCCGGCCGGGACACGGACAGGACGAGGAAGGACATGACCACCACTTGCTGCAGCACCGATTGAAATTCGATAGATACTGCGTGATACTCGATGGATGCGAAAGACATACCTTGCGGTCACCGCGCTCCGAATCCTGCTGGTGATGGCGTTTACCCTCCTGGTCCTGTTTCAAGTCATGTCCCTGCCCGGTCAATTCGCGCATATGGCGGAAGAGTCACCGCAGGTGGCCTATCTGCAATGGCCGTTGACGGTGTTCTCGATCGTGGAGCTGCTGTGCGTCCAAGCCGTGATCGTGAGCACGTGGAAGCTGCTGACGCTGGTCAAGCACGACCGCATTTTCAGCAAAGCCGCCTTGGGGTGGGTGGACGTCATCGTGTGGGCCGTTGTGACTGCATGGGTAATGCTGCTGGGGGTCTTTCTCTTCATCGGCTTCAACGCCAATGATCCCGGGCTGCCGTTGCTCCTGTTCTTGTTCGTGGTGGCAGGAGCCGTGCTGGGACTGCTGATGGTGGTCCTGCGGGCGCTGCTGCGCCAGGCCATCATGCTGCGCAATGACATGGATGCGGTGATCTGATGCCGATCGTGGTGCGCATCGACGTCGAACTGGCCAAGCGAAAGATGAGCGTCGGCGAATTTGCCGAGCGCGTGGGGCTGACACCGGCCAACGTGGCAGTGCTGAAGAACGGCCGCGCCAAGGCTGTGCGCTTCAGCACTCTGGAAGCCATGTGCCGGGTGCTTGAATGCCAGCCCGGTGACCTGCTGGAGTGGGTCGCGGAATGACGGGGCCCGGCGCGCCCGTTGACGCGTTCGGCGTCGGTGCGCAGCCTTAGCTTTGTCCTCGTGGCAGCCGTTGAAGCGCAGGAAGGCAGGACTAGTCGCGCAGCCCGTCGACCTCCCGGGGGACCACCACCATGGGCACCGGCAACGAGCGGAGGACCTTGTGAGCGGTGGCGCCCAGGAACAGCCGGTTGTGCTGGGCCAGCCGGCTGGAACCCATGACCACCAGCTCGCCGTCGTCCCAGTCGAGGGAGTCGATGGCTTCTTCAATGTTGCGGCCGTGCGCCACGGTAACGGTCGCGTTGCCGGCAGGAAGTTCGGTGGCGGCCTGGGCGAGCACGGAATTCGCGTGCAGGTGGGCACTATGGATGGCTTCGCCGCTGTCGGAGTCTTCACGGGTGTCCAGTGACACCAGGGAAACCAGCCGCAGTTGCAGGCCGCGGCGGGAAGCCGCGTTCAGGGCCACGTCACGGGCGGCCTGGGCGCCTTGGCGCTCCCCGATGAACGCCGTCAACCGGGTCAAGGGCTCCGTGCGTTGGTAACCGCGGGGCGCCAGCGCCACCGGAATCGGCGAGGCATGAAGCAGGGCGTTTGCCACGCTGCCCACCGTGAAGCGCTTGAACAAGCTGCTGCTGCTCGCGCCGATGACGATCAGGCGGGCACCCGCTTCTTCACCGGCCGCGATCAGGCCCTCCGCGAACGATTCGGCCGACCGCACTTTGAAGTCAGCCTTGACGTCTGCGGGAACCAGCTTCATGGCCTCGCGGCGGGCGGTGAGGACTTCCTGCTCGCTGGCGCTGACGCGGCTGCCTTCGGGGTTCAGCGCCACATACGGAGCGCTGTCCGCCACGACATAGACGATATCCAGCCCTGTCCCCTGGGTCCGGGCGATGGCAACGGCCAGCGCCACCGCATCGGCTCCCCGTTCGTCCGGCTGGTATCCCACCACATAGCGCATGCAAACTGCCCCTGTCCGTGTCCGTGCCCGGGGCGCGGCGGATGCGGCGGTGCCGGCACATCCGCACCCCATGAGGCGACTGTTGTTCCGACTCTAGTCGGAGAGCACCGCCGGGAACAGGCTGTCAGCCGGAGGCCGGGCGGATGGCTGGCGCAGCCATCAACGACGACGGGCGGCTGCCGGATGCCCGCCGCGCATGACGACGGAACCCGCGCAGCCGCCCGGTCGGACGGAACCGCTGTGTCAGGCGGCTGCCACCCGGCGGATGGCTGCTTCGAGCACGTCGAGGGCATCGGAGAGCAGTTCATCGCCGATCACCAGCGGCGGCAGCAGTCGGACCACGTTACCGTAGGTACCGCAGGTGAGGATGATGACGCCTTCCTGCAGGCAGGCCGCGGCGACATCCTTGGTGGCCTCGGCGTTGGGTTCCTTGGTGGTTTGGCCGGTGCCCGGCTTGACGAATTCCATGGCCAGCATGGCGCCGCGGCCGCGCAAATCGCCGATGATGTCGACTTCTTCGGCCAGTTTCCGCAGCCGGCCCATGACCTGCTCTTCAATGTGGCGGGCCCGGGCGTTGAGGTCCTGGGTCTGCATGCTTTCGATGGCAGCCAGCGCGGCGGCACAAGCCACCGGGTTGCCGCCGTAGGTACCACCCAGTCCGCCGGGGTGCACGGCGTCCATCAGCTCGGCGCGGCCGGTAATTGCGGAGAGCGGCATGCCGCCGGCAATGCCCTTGGCCATCGTGATGATGTCGGGAACCACGCCGTCGTGCTCCGAAGCAAACCAGGCACCGGTGCGCGAGAAGCCGGACTGGACTTCATCGGCGATGAAGACCACGCCCTTGTCCTTGGCCCACTGCGCCAGTGCAGGCAGGAAGCCTTCGGCCGGGACGATGAACCCGCCCTCGCCCTGGATCGGCTCGATCAGGATGGCAGCCACGTTCTCGGCGCCGATCTGCTTCTCGATCATGGTGATCGCGCGGCGGGCAGCGTCCTCGCCCTTGATCTCGGCTTCCTCGCGGTACGGGTAGCTCATCGGCACCCGGTAGATTTCCGGAGCGAACGGGCCGAAGCTGCCGGCCGGGCTGGACTTGTACGGCGTGGCTTTGGCGGTCAGCCCCATCGTCAGGTTGGTGCGGCCATGGTAGGCGTGGTCAAAGGCAACGACGGCGGTGCGGCCGGTGGCGATGCGGGCCACCTTCACGGCGTTCTCCACTGCTTCGGCGCCCGAGTTGAACAACACCGAGCGCTTCTCGTGATCGCCCGGAGTCAGCTCGGCGAGCTTCTCGGCGACGGCGATGTAGCCCTCGTACGGGCTGACCATGAAGCAGGTATGGGTGAACTTGGCCACCTGCTCCTGGACGGCGGCAACAACGGCCGGGTCCGAGGCCCCGACGCTCGTCACGGCAATGCCGGACCCCAGGTCAATGAACGAGTTGCCGTCCACGTCGGTGATGATTCCGCCGTCGGCGTCGGCCACATAGACCGGAACGCTGGAGGCCACGCCGCCGGCCACCACGGCACTGCGGCGGGCGGCCAGGTCAGCGGACTTGGGACCGGGGAAACCGGCCGAAACGTCGCGCTTTTGCTCCAACCGGAACTGGGGCTGGGTGGTCTGGGTAGTCATGATGTGCCTTTCACGTTAAAGGTGGGAAATGCGTCCGCGCGGCCTGCACCGCCTGCGCGCTCGCGATTCGCTTGCGGCGCCGCCGGTTGCGGCCTCGCTCTGCCGGCCCGCGCCCGGGAAGTCCTGCTCTAGAGCGAGATTACGGTTTGGGCAGCCGGGCTGCCTATGGCGCCCCGCACAGCCAATCTGCCATTTGGCCGTGCAAATGGCCAGACAGGAAAGACGGCGGCGCCCGCCGGCAGAAGGCCGGAGGACGCCGCCGGGCGGAGCAGCCGGTTCAGAGTTCCGGCGCGTGTTCCGCCGGCATCGATCCGTCGTCCTCAGGGTGGCGGCTGAGGTTGACCAGCGCCAGCGCCAGTCCTCCCCAGACGGTGAGGATGGAGATGATCAGCATCACGATGGCTGCAGTGCTCATCGTTGTACCTCCTGCAGGGTCAGGGAATCCAGTTCCGGGTCATTGGCTGCCGACTTCTTGCTCCAGGGGATCAGGGACAGCAGGAAGCCCACAACAATCAGGGCTCCGGCCATTCCCCAGCCGAAGACGTTCACGAACCAGTCGGGCATGGGCGGGTCGCCGTAGCCTTCCTGGATCCTCTTGACCAGTTCGCTGATCAAGATGTAGCCGAGCACGATCGGCGAGATGATGCCCACCATGATCCGCCACCACAGCCCCAGCTTGATGGACGAAACCTCGCTGACGTGTCCGCCCAGCAGCGGCAATTTGCGGAATCCATAGGTCACCAGCAGCACGGTCGCCAGGGCACACGCCATGATGCCGAAGCTGTTGACGAAGGCGTCGGTGACGTCCAGCAGGTTCAGGCCGGTGGTAGTCGGGAAAAGCACGATGGAAATCAACGCCAGCGGGATGCCGACCCACCACGTGGTCTTGACCCGGCTCATGCCCAGCTTGTCTTGGACGGCGGAGATGATGACTTCAATAATGCTGATCAGCGAGGTGAAACCGGCGAACACCAACGAGCCGAAGAAGAGCACACCGAGCAGATTGCCCATGGGAGCCTCTGAAATGATGGTGGGGAACGCGATGAACGCCAGCCCGATGCCCCCGGCGGCAACATCGCCGACCTCGGCACCGGCGCTGAAGGCCATGAAGCCGACAGCTGCGAAAACACCAATGCCCGCCAGGATTTCGAAGCCGGAGTTCGCGAAACCCACCACGAAACCGGAGCCGGTCAGGTCGGTCTTGTGCTTGAGGTAGGACGCGTAAGTGACCATGATGCCGAAGGCAACTGACAGTGAGAAGAAAATCTGCCCGTAGGCCGCCGCCCACACCGTCGTGTTGGTGAGCGCACCCCAGTCCGGAGTGAACAGGGCATCCAGTCCATCGGCGGCACCGGGCAGGAACAGCGACTGCACCACCAGGGCCAGGAACATGACCAGCAACAACGGCAGGAAGACGATATTGGCCCGCCCGATGCCTTTTTGCACGCCGGCCGCCAGCACGAGCAGCACCACCGCCCAGACAACCACCAGCGGTATGAGGACCGTGGGCACGAAGTCGAAGCCGATATTCACGTCTTTGCTCACCTGCAGGAATTCCCCGACGAAGAACCCGGCGGGGTCATCACCCCAGGCCTCGGTGACGGAATAAATCATGTACATCGCTGCCCACGCAATGATCACGGCGTAGTAGACGCAGATGACGAAGCAGATGGCCACCTGCCACCAGCCCAGGCCTTCCGCGCCGCGCGCCAGCCGGCGGTAGGCCAGCGGGGCAGACCCGCGGTGGCGGTGACCGACGGCGTAGTCCAGGAACAGCAGCGGGATGCCGGCCGTCAGCAGAGCCACCAGATAAGGAATGATGAAGGCGCCGCCGCCGTTTTCGTAGGCGACATACGGGAAGCGCCAGATGTTGCCCAGGCCGACGGCGGAGCCGATCGCCGCGAGGATGAACACCTTGCGGGTGGACCACATCTCGCGTTTGGGCTTGGCTCCCGGCGCAGCCGGCGGTGAAGGGGTGCTCATGAAGGGACCTCAAAGTCGGGGATAGCAGTCGTGTGACGCGTGCAACGCCGCCGACCATCCTAACGCCGGAGCGGCAAGCCCGAAAAAACGCGCGGACCCGCGGCACCGACGGCCGGCCGGACCGTTCCACAGCGATAGTGCAGCTGCACAACCCCGGGCCGTATAGTGAACACATGGCTGTCACTCTTGCCAAGCTACTGGCCTCCCCCGCGCTGCACTTGAAGCTGGTCGGCACCGCCCAGGGGGACCCCGATGCACCCATCACCTGGGTGGCCTCCACTGAGCTGGAGGACCCGCTTCCCTTCCTGACCGGCGGCGAAGTGGTGCTGACCACCGGTCTTCGCCAGAAAACGGCGGCCGCGCAACGCCGGTTCGTGGCCCGGGTCCACGAAGCCGGTGCGGTCGGGATGGGCTTCGCGCTCGGGCTCACGCACCGGAAGGTCCCGCAGGGCGTGCTGGCGGCGGCCAACGAGCTCGACCTTCCCGTCTTCGAAGTCCCCTACGAAACCCCCTTCGTAGCGATCAGCAAGATGGTGGCGGACGCCATCTCGGCAGACCACTACAACCGGCTGGAGCACCTGCTTAAGGCCCATCAGTCGCTCGCAGCCTCGCTGCTGGGCGGCGGCGGGCTTCCCGCGCTCCTGCGCACGCTTGCCGGAATGGTGGGCACCGACGTCGTCCTGTCCCAATACGGAACCCGGCTGTACGGGACCGGGGGAAGCGGAAGGACCGGCTGGCACGAGGTTCCCATTGCAACGGGTTTGAAGGACCGCTGCACACTGGCGCTGGGCGAGCCGTACGAGCGCAACGCGATTGTGGACTACGCCCAAAGTTTGATCAGCCTGGAGTTGAGCAACCAGGCGCACCGCCGCGCGGCCGACCGCCGCTCTGTGGGACAAGTGCTGCTGGACGTGGTGCGCGGAGTGCTGCAGGGCGCCGACGCGTCCCTCCGGCTGAGCAACGTCGGGATCGATGCCGGACGGCGGCAGCTGGTGGTCATGGTGCAAGTGGCCGGCGGCCAACGCCGGGCCCTGCCCACGCTGCCGCTGCCTGCCGCGCTGGACGGTGCGGTGACGGGACTGGTCGACGAGCGGCTGGTGCTGGTGCTGGTGGGTGCGGAATCGGGCGACTCGCTGGGCCGTGAGTTGAGCACCTACCTGCAGAATGCGGGCCTCACCGCCACGGTGGGGGTGGGTGGCAGCTACGCCCAGGCAAACGGGCTGCGCTGGAGCTACTTCGAGGCCAAGGAAGCCGTGGGCCGGGGCGGGCTGCTGAATGTACCGCAGAGGTTGTCGCTGACTTCGCTGCTGCTGGCCTCGGAAGACGTGCCGTTGGGCGATCTGGCTGCTGAGGCCCTCGACCCGCTGGCCGAGTTCGATGCTGCCCACGACGCTGCACTGCTGCCCACGCTGGAGGCCTATCTCGAGCTCAACGGCTCGGTGGCCGCGGTGGCGGAAGAGCTGGGCCTGCACCGGAACTCGGTGCGCTACCGGCTGTCCCAGATTGTGGAGCTGACCGGCTACGACCCGGCCCTCACTGCGGACCGGGTGCACCTGTGGCTCGCTTTGACGGTGCGGCGGCTGGGGTCGGATTCGGGGACAAACCACTAGGCGGGCGCCGCACCCTTGCCATCCCACCACGCAATCACAAGGCTGAGGGCATGGGACACGAGACGCACGAAAGCCGGACCGTCACCTGGCTGGGAAGCGATGATCGGCAGCGCGCTGACACGGCAACCATGAACCTGGAACCGGAGCGGCTCAGCGCGCACGGCGCCTCACGCACTGCCGGCTACGCCGCAAGCTGGTCCCTGACGACCACCGGCAATTGGCTCACCGAGGGCCTCACGGTTTCGGTGCACGGCCGGGGCTGGAGCCGGCATCTGATGCTGCACCGGGCCCGCGACGGCACCTGGAGCGCGGCCGCCAGCGTGGCCGGCGACAGCGACCTGCCGGAGCCGGGCATCGTCGACCCCGAATCACTGGTCGGGGCCGTGGACTGCGACCTGGGCCTATGCCCGGCGACGAACACCATGCCGATCCTGCGCCTGGGCTTGGTCCACGACGCCGAAGCTGCCGCGGAACTGACCGTCGCCTGGGTGGAAATGCCGAGCCTGCGAGTCCTTGGCCGGCAGCAGGTGTACAGCGGATCCCGCGCGTACGACGACGGCGCCGGCACTGCCGCAGTTATGTTCAGTTCCGGGGACTTCAGTGCCGAGATCGTGGTGGATTCGGACGGCATCGTCATCGACTACCCCGGCCTGGCCACGCGCCGCCGGGACTGAGGGGCGTTGCACCGGGGCCGGGAAGGACCGGAGACGTAGAAAGACCGGGGCCGGCACCCCGCGTCTCCTTCACAGTCGCCGCCGCCCCTCCCCCACAGTCGCCGCCGTCGTCGGCCGTTCACCACAGCCGGCGCCGCCACATAGGATGGGAACCAAGCCAACCAACCGTTCCAGGGAGAAACCATGCCCGAAATGTTCGTGGACAAATTCCGCGCCCTCGTGCCCAAGTATCTGGACCGGAAGTGGACCGAAGACGACGGCATCTCCTACGACGACCTCGAGGGGCTGCTGGGCGGCCACAAATTCCAGGTCCCGCAGGCCTTGGTGGAGTTTTACCACGCGCTCGGCGGGTGCGAGGACCTGATGGAGGCCCACGACTTCTTTTTCGACCCGGACGAACTGGAGATCGAGGACGGCTACCTGCTGTTCCTCGACGAGATGGACGAAGAAGCGAACTGGGGCTTTAAGACCGAGCATCTGGACGTGCCGGACCCTATCGTCTGGATCCGTACGAACGGCCCGCAGCCGCAGTGGCAGAGCGAAGAGGCAACCTTCAGCGAGTTCGTCTTCGACATGTTCGAGTGGGTTTTCGGAGACGACGAGGAAGACTAAGGGAAGCCCGGCTCAGCGGCCTTCGGCTGCCAACGCCACGCCGAATCCGACCAATACCGTGCCGGTAATCCGGTCGATCGTGCGCGTCACCGCCGGAGTACGCAGCCACTTCCTGGCGAGATGCGTTCCCCAGATGATGAGCGAGAAGTACACCAGCCCCTCCAGGTTATGCACCAGGGCCAGCGAGGTGCCCATCAACACCGGGGAGACGTCCGGCGGGATGAACTGCGGAATCATCGCCACGTAGAAGACGCCCACTTTGGGGTTGAGCAGGTTGGTCCCCACGCCCGTGAGCCATGCCTTGGCGTACGACGCCGGAGCAGACGGCGCGGCGGCCTCTGCCGGAGCCGGGGCCGCTTTGCGCACCGACTTCCACAACATCCGCCCGCCCAGCCAGACCATATAGGCGGCCCCGGCCAACTTCAGCACAGTGAACGCCGTTGCCGAGGCGGCCAACAGGGCCGACGCCCCGACTGCGGCTGCGATCCCCCAGACCAAGGCCCCGGCGTTGATCCCCAGCGCGGTGGCGTAGGCGTTGCCCCGGCCGTGGCTGACGGCCGAGCGCAATACCAGTGCTGTATCCATCCCGGGAACCAGGGTCAGCAACCCGGCTACCAAGGCAAAGGACAAGAGGGCTTGTTCCACGCTCACGGGGCACTTCCAACGAAAAGCGCGCAGTCCACCGGCGGTGGGTCAGACCTCACGATCCACGACTGCTTCGGCGAAGGCTGTCAGCGCGAACTTGACCGTGCTCTCGGGCAGCGGGGCAAGCGAGGCCTTGGCGGCTTCCGCCCATTCTCCCGCGATTTCCCAGGCCCTGGCGGTGACCGGGTGCCCGCGCAGTGCGGTGACAGCCTCGGCCAGCGCCTCGTCGGAGGTCAGGTCTGCGTCGACCAGTTCCAGCACTGAGGCGGCGGAGGCATCGCCGTCGGCCGCGGCCTGGCGCAGCAGCAGGACCGGCAAGGTCGGCACCCCTTCGCGCAGGTCGGTGCCCGGGGTTTTGCCGGACTTGACCTTGAGTCCGGTGACGTCGATCACGTCGTCGGCGAGCTGGAAGGCCACCCCGACCTTCTCGCCGTATTCCAGCATCACGTTCACGGCCTGCTGGCCGGCGCCGGAGAACATGGCGCCCAGCTGGCCGGAGGTGGCGATCAGCGAGGCGGTCTTGTCCGCGATCACGGAGAGGTAATGCTCCACCGGATCCTCGTCCTCGCGCGGGCCCACTGTCTCGTGCAGTTGGCCCAGGCAGAGCCGCTCGAAGGTCCGGGCCTGGATCCCCACTGCTTCCGGTCCGAGTTGCGAAACCAGCAGCGAGGCGCGGGCAAAGATCAGGTCTCCGGCCAGGATGGCCACCTGGTTTCCCCACACCTCGTGGGCAGTCGGGGCGCCGCGGCGGTAAGGCGCGGAGTCCATCACGTCGTCGTGGTAGAGCGTGGCCAGGTGGGTCAGTTCAACGACGACGGCGGCCTGGATGACGTCAGGAACCGACCCTTCCCCCAATTGCGACGCCAAGACAGTCAGCAACGGACGGATCCGCTTTCCACCCGCTTCCACCAGATGGCGGCTGGTGGCATCGGCGAACGGATCGGAATGTGCGATGGCGTCGCGCAACTGCTTCTCCACGCGCGCCAGTGCAGTGGAAACCTCGGGACCCAGCACGGCGTCTTGGGCCACCGGGTCGAAACCGGCCGGCAAGTTCAAGCTCGTGGCAAGAGCGGCAGTCGCTGTATCCAGCTCCGCCGATGCCGGCGGGTTCTGGCCGGCGGGAGTCCAACTCGGTTTGGCGTCAGTCACGGTTCAACACTAACTAATCGTCGGGGCGGTGTGGCGGGCCTGCTTGGGCCCGTCGGTCTGGTTGGAAGCCGGCGGCGTGAGCTGCTCCAGCAGATGAATAACTCTATCCTCAAATCCTTTGCCGCCTGAGTCTGTCAGATTGGCCAGCATCCGCACCACAAAGCGCATCAGGGCCGGAACCGGCATTCCCGTCCGCAGGGCAAGTTTCATGATGGCCGGCTTGCCAATGAGTTGGGCAAAAACCCGGCCCAACGTGAAGTGGCTGCCCCAGTGTCCGCGGATGATGTCCGGGTAGCGCGCCATGGCGGCGTCGAACCCGGCCATGCTGAGCAGTTGGCCACCGGTCCCGGACAAGCGGGCATGCGCGTCGGCAATCAGCTCCGCGGCGTAGCGGGCCGACTCCATGGCGTAGGAGATGCCTTCGCCATTGAAGGGGCTGACCATGCCGCCGGCGTCGCCGAGCAGCAGCAGCCCGGGGCTGTAGTGCGGCGTGCGGTTGAAGCCCATGGGCAAGGCCGCGCCGCGGATCTGCCCCACCTGGTTTTCCTCCGTGAAGCCCCAGTCCGCGGGCATGCCGGCGGTCCACTCGCGGAGCACCTGCTTGTAATCCAGCTTGCCGAAGGATTTGGACGAGTTCAGGATGCCCAGGCCCACATTAGAGGTGCCGTCGCCGACGCCGAAGACCCAACCGTAGCCGGGCAGCGGGTTGCCGGCCGCGTCGGGAAGCTCCAGCCAGCCTTCCATCCAGTCATCGTCGTGCCGGGGTGAGTTAAAGTAGGTCCGCACGGCCACACCCAGCGGCCGGTCGTCGCGTTTCTCGATGCCCAGACTCAGCGCCGTCCGGGTGGAGTTGCCGTCGGCAGCCAGCACGACGTCGGCGAAGAAGTCCTTGCTTTCACCGGTCTTTCGCCCCCGCTCGTCAAGCAGGTTGGCGCGCACCCCGATGACGCGCCCGGCGTCGTTTCGCAGAGCGGTAGAGACCGAATGCCGTTCCAGTACGACGGCGCCAGCGGTGCCGGCATGGCGGGCGAGTTGCTCGTCGAAGCCCAGCCGGGTGCGGATCAGGCCGTAGTCCGGAAAGTCGCTCAGTTCCGGCCAGGGCAGTTCCAGCTGCCGGCCGCCGGCGATCAGCCGCAACCCTCGGTTCCGGCGCCAGCCGGCAGATTCTTCGTGTGGCAGTCCCAGGAGCTGAACCTCGCGGACAGCGCGCGGAGTCAGTCCGTCGCCGCACACCTTTTCGCGCGGGAACGCTGTTTTTTCCAGCACTGTCACGTCCACGCCGGACCGGGCCAGGTAGTATGCGGCCGTGGATCCGGCGGGCCCCGCCCCCACAATCAGAACGGACATGGCTACAGGGTGTGCCGGCTGCTCTGGCGCCGCAGCGATGCCTGCGCAGTGGCGTTGGCCGCCTCGTCGCGGCCGGGCTTGATGGCCCGGTGGACGGCGACGATGCCGCCGGTGAGGTTGCGGTAGGCCACGTCCTGCCACCCCTCGCCGGTAATCCATTCCCCCAGCCGGTTCTGATTGGGCCAGGCTCGGATGGACTCGGCCAGGTACACGTAGGAGTCCGGGTTGGACGAGATCCTCGATGCGATGGCCGGCAGGGCACGCATCAGGTACTCGGTATAGACGGTCCGCCATACCGGGAAAGTCGGCTGGGAGAACTCGGCGATCACCAGCCGTCCCCCGGGCTTTGTCACGCGCAGCATCTCGCGCAGCGCCAGCTTCGGATCGCTGACATTGCGCAAACCGAAGGAAATGGTCACGGCATCAAAGGAGTTGTCCGCGAACGGCAGGTTGGTGGCGTCGCCGGCCACAAAATCGATGTCCGGCCGGCGCCGCTTGCCTACGCGCAGCATGCCCAGGGAGAAATCACACGCCACCACATGGATGCCTGCGTCTGCATACGGTTCGCTCGACGTGCCCGTACCCGCCGCCAGATCGAGGACCTTTTGGCCACGCTCGGCGCCCACCGCGTCGACCACGATGCGGCGCCACCGGCGGGTCTGGCCCATCGACAGCACATCGTTGACCAGGTCGTACTTCGGCGCCACGTCATCGAACATGGCGGCTACTTCATCCGGGCGCTTCTCCAGCGATGCACGATTCACTGGCCCATTGTCTCAAAGTCCGGTGCCCGCCCGCGAACCCGGACGGGCAGGGGCGGGCACCGGAGTGCACGACGGGGTGCGCGGCGCGCGTAAGACCGGGGTGCGCGGCGCACACGACCGGGGTG
>NZ_JBNHHB010000108.1:0-18266 GCF_059091905.1 Arthrobacter sp. Dra40 | reverse complement strand
ATAGGGGACAATTAGGAGATATGAAGGCACGCATTCTGGTCGTAGACGACGACGAGGCCCTGGCCGAGATGATCGGCATCGTGCTGCGCAACGACGGATTCGATCCCGTGTTTTGCGCTGACGGCGCCCGGGCCCTTGAGGTCTTCCGCAGCAGCAAGCCCGACTTGGTGCTGCTGGACCTCATGCTGCCGGGACTGGACGGGATCGAGGTCTGCCGCCAGATCCGTGGGGAGTCGGACGTCCCCATCGTCATGCTGACGGCCAAGGCGGACACATCCGACGTGGTCCGCGGTTTGGAATCTGGTGCCGACGACTACGTGCCCAAGCCGTTCAAACCGGCAGAACTCGTGGCCCGGGTCCGCGCACGGCTGCGGCCGGGGGACCAACGGGCTCCGGAGACCCTGCGGATTGCCGATGTCGTGATCGATGTTGCCGGGCATGTGGTCCATCGCGGCGACGAGAAGATCTCGTTGACCCCGCTGGAATTCGACTTGCTGGTGGCCTTGGCCCGCAAACCGTGGCAGGTCTTTACACGTGAATTGCTCCTGGAGCAGGTCTGGGGCTACCGCCATGCCGCAGACACCCGACTGGTCAACGTTCATGTCCAGCGGTTGCGCTCCAAGATCGAGCGGGATCCGGAAGCACCCGAAGTGGTGCTGACGGTACGCGGCGTCGGCTACAAGGCCGGCCAAGGATAAGTGGAGCCGGTTCTCAGCCGGTGGACAGCCAAGCTGAAGGCGGCAGCTGAGGCCGCTTGGCATGCCACTCTGCGGGCCCGCGACTTCCTGAACCGGAAATGGCGGCGGTCGCTGCAGTTCCGAACGGTCACGGCCGCCGTCCTGCTCACGGCCTTCGCTTTCATGGGCGTGGGTGCCTTCCTCTCCAGCCAGATTGCCTCCGGGCTGTACCAGGAGCGGGTGAACCAGGCCGAAGCCGAGTCCCGGCGCGGGCTGTCCCAAGTCAAAACAATCTTTGAGAGTTCCTCAGCCAGCGACCGCGCCACTGTGGCCAGCATGGTCGCGGACACGCTGAAACTGCTCGAAGGAACCGGCGCCGAAGCGCCCCGCTACTATCTGCTGACTCCGCTGCCGGGCGGGCAGAATCTCTATGTCTTCAGCCAGTCGAACACCTCCATTACCGCCAACATCATTCCGGAAGGGCTGGCCCAGGAGGTCGCCACGGGCACCGGCCAGTACCGACAGGCACTCGCGTTGCCCGTCGGCGACAGGGACGTTCCCGCCATCGGTTTCGGCACCAAGGTCTCGCTGCCGCCGGGCAATGCCTACGCCCTTTACCTGATTTACGACCTCTCCTCCGTGCAGCAGACGCTGGACTTCATCCACCGCGTGCTGTGGATCGGCGGCGGACTGCTGCTGATCCTGGTCGGCGGCATCGTCTGGCTGCTGACCCGCGCCGTAGTGCACCCGGTCAGCCAGGCCGCAATCGTCTCGGAGAAACTGGCAGCCGGTCAGCTGCAGGAGCGGCTGGAAGTGCGGGGGGAAGATGAGCTCGCCCGGCTGGGGGCCTCCTTCAACCACATGGCCAACAGCCTGCAGGAGCAGATCACGCAGTTGGCCACTCTCTCCGAGATGCAGCAGCGGTTCGTCTCCGATGTCTCGCACGAACTGCGGACGCCGTTGACGACCGTCCGGATGGCCGCGGAGGTGCTCTATGAATCGCGCGAAGACTTCGATCCGGTCAACGCCCGCTCCACCGAATTGCTGTACAACCAAGTGGAGCGCTTCCAGGCACTGCTGGCCGACCTTCTGGAAATCTCCCGTTTCGACGCCGGTGCCGCCGCTCTTGATGCCGAGGCGACTGACGTGGTGGAGATCGCCCGCACGGCGCTGGACGCCGCCCAGCCGCTGGCGGACAACAGCGGGTCGGAGCTGCGCCTGATCGCCCAGGAACCCCGCTGCATTGCCGAGGTGGATCGGCGCCGGATCGAACGCATCCTGCGCAATCTGATCGTCAACGCGCTGGAACACGGCGAAGGCAACCCGGTAGAGGTCACTGTCGGCGCCACCGACGACGCCGTTGCCGTCTCGGTCAGGGACTACGGCATCGGAATGACGCCGATGGAAGCATCCAGGGTGTTCGACCGCTTTTGGCGCGCAGACCCGGCCCGGGCCCGGACAACCGGCGGCAGCGGCCTGGGACTGTCGATTTCCACCGAGGATGCCCGGCTCCATGGCGGCTGGCTGCAGGCGTGGGGCGAGCCGGGCAACGGTGCCTGCTTCCGCTTAACGCTGCCGCGGCACAGCGGCGGAACACTGACCCATTCACCGCTGCCGCTGCCGCCGCCAGGTGCGTCAGCCCTGCGCGGGCAGTTGGCCGCGGAGAACGTGCTCCTTGAACAGCAGGAGGAAAACGGTGTTCCGGATCTCAGCTGACCCCGCCCGCGCGTCCCGGCTGCGCGCCGTCGTCGTCATAATCTGTGTGATGCTGGCCCTGGTTTCCTGTTCCTCCATCCCGATGTCGGGGCCGGTGGGCACGGTGCAGGCCCAGTCCGGCGAAACAGGGGGAACCAACTACACCTTCAACCCGCCCGGCCCGTCGCCGGGGGACGACCCGCAGGAGATCGTCGCGGGCTTCATCCAAGCGGGCGCAGCAACGCAGGACGATTATCGGATTGCGCGTGAATTCCTGGCCCCGGACTTGGCCGGGGAATGGCAGCCGGTGCAGCGGACACTGGTGTACCGGAACGCTGTCAGGATTGTCGGATCGCCGTCCGAAACCGAATTCGTGCTCCAGGTGGAAGTTGATACCACCATCAACGAATCGGGTGTGCGGACCCAGGCCGAGGAAGGCGCCACTGAATCGCTGCCGGTGGAACTGACCCAGGTGGACGGCGAATGGCGGATTTCCAGCGTGCCCGACGGAACCATGGTTTCCACAGTGGACTTCCGCACCTTGTTCTCCCCCTTCAATCTGTACTTCTACGACCCCACATACACCTACGCCGTGCCGGACGTGCGCTGGTTCGCCAACCGCCAAGGCATATCCGCGGCCATTGTCGCCGCCATGCTGGAGGGTCCGGCGCCGTATCTGGCCGGCGCGGTGATCAGCGCCTTCCCGGAGGGCTCGCAACTGGTGCGCCGTGCCGTGCCGATCGAATCGGGGGCAGCCAGTGTGGACCTTTCCGCCGAAGTCCTGACGGGCACCACCTTCCTGCGCCGGCAGCAGATGCAGCAGCAGCTGGAATTAACGCTGGGGGAGCTCAATACGGTCTCCACCGTGCAGATGACAGTGGACCAGCGCGAAGTGGATCTGGGCAACACCCCGGATCCGCAATTCCGGGCGGCGGTCAGGGACCCGGCCGTCGGCAACGTACAGATCGGGGTTCTGGGCGACGAGCTCGTCTTCTATGAGGGCTCGCGGCTGGTGGATCCGGGGGACCTGCCCTCCGTCGACCGGTGGCACCCGCGTGAACCGGCCATGTCGCTTGACCAGGAGCGCTTCGCCTTCCTGACCGCCGAGCGCAACCGCTTGTTCGTCATCGGCAAGGACCGTCGCGCGGTGGAGGCAGCTTCCGGGACGGACCTGACGGGGCCCAGCATTGACCCGTTCGGCTGGGCCTGGATGGCGGCCGGAGACAGCAGTGGGAAGGTCTCCGCGGTTTCCGTCGAGAAGCCGGACCAGAAGGTAGCGGTCAGCGCGCAGTGGCTGACGGAGCGAACCGTGACGGAACTGCAGATCTCCCGCGAAGGGTCCAGGGCCCTCATCATCACCCGCGAAGGTTCGGTCACCGGTGTCTACATTGCCGGCGTCGTCCGTGATCAGGACGGCAAGCCACGGGCCATCACGACACCGAAGAAATTGAACCACTCCGTGCCGGTGGACTCGGGCGTCTGGGCCGATGAAGACACCGTGATTGTCATGCAGGCCTCGGCCGACGAGGCCGTGACCGCGGAAGTTCTGAATCTGGATGGCAGCAGCGTGCGGACCGCGCCGTTGCAGGGCATGGTGGAAATCAGCGCCGGCAACGGTGACCAGGACGTGTACGCGCAAACGAACGAAATGCTGTACATCCGGGTGGGCAACAGCTGGGCCCCGCAGCGCAATTCGCCGTTGGTCATCGATCCGTCGTTCCCGGGATAACCAGGCCTCCACAGGTTGCAGCACCTTCCGCCGCATCCACCTCCGGATTGCCCTGGTTGTCCCCGCAGGGCCAGGGACAGCATGCTGGACGCGTGGCAGGGAACCGGTGGTGAAGGAGGCGGAGCTGGGCTGCTGGCTGGACCGGCTGTATTTCAGCCGGGCCGCGCAGGACCTGCGGATCTGGTGTGGACAGTTCGGCCGGCTGCTGTTGCCCACCGACTGCGTGGCCTGCGGGGCGGCAGACCACGTCTTGTGCGCTGCCTGCCGGCTGCGCCTGCGGCGCGCGACCCTGCACCCGGTGGCCGTGGAGCAGGACGCCGGTTCTTTGCCGTTGGACGACGCCGGCCAGCCGCTGCCGGTCACGGCCGGCGGCCCCTACCGACGTGAATTGTCCCAAGCGGTGCTGGCCTTCAAGAACCACGGCCGAACCGAGCTGGCGCCGGTGCTGGCCGTCGTATTGGCCCGTGCACTGGACGCGGCGGCGGAGCGGGCCGGACGCCCCGCCGATGCCCTGTGCGTCCCGGTTCCCCCGCGTCGAAACTCCCGCCGACGCCGTGGCTACGATCCGCTCCACCTGCTGCTGTCCCGCCTGGCCAGGCAGGGTGTGCTGCCGCCCGGTCTGCAATTGCTGCCCGCAGTCCGCCAGATGGGCTCAACGAAGCGCCTGGCGCGTCCCGCGGGCGGACAAAAGTCGCTGGGCCGGTCGGCCCGCCAACGTAATGTTGCCGGCAGCATGATCGTTCCAGCGCGGTACCTTGCGGCACTCGACGGCCGAGACTGCCTCCTGGTGGACGATGTGCTCACGACCGGGGCAACCATGGGTGAACTGGCCCGGGTGCTGCGTGCCGCCGGCGCAGTTCCGCTGGGCGGAGCCGTGTTGGCCGCTACATCGGCGCCAGCGGGACCACCCGGTGAATTCGCGCCCGGCGGTGCGGGCGGCAGACGCGCATGAGTGTCTCCGGCTTACCGGTCGTGACCGGCGGTTTACCGTTCCGGGCAGGGGTTAAAGAGCCATCCACGGGAAATGTTGCAGATAATCGCGGCCAAAGGATGAATAAAGAGGGTCCGT
The DNA here is from genome assembly GCF_059091905.1 of Arthrobacter sp. Dra40. Lineage (NCBI taxonomy): Bacteria > Bacillati > Actinomycetota > Actinomycetes > Micrococcales > Micrococcaceae > Arthrobacter > Arthrobacter sp. Dra40. Next base: position 13,096 of record NZ_JBNHHB010000108.1, on the reverse strand, counting down.
GATCTAACGTGAAGTATGGGCTCCCGAGAGGGAGGACACCCATCTTCAGCGGCTGAAAGGAGTTTCTCTTTCGGTCGCTGTTGTGTCATCTAGGCAACGATGGAGGGCACCATGGAATTTAACATCAACGGCCGCAACCTGTCCGTTTCGGACCGGTTCCGCGAGTACGCTGAGGAGAAAATCTCCAAGATCGAGCAACTGGGCGACAAGGTCCAACGGCTCGATGCCAAAGTTACCAAAGAAGCCAATGCCCGCAACGCCGAAAGCTCGATGACCGTCGAGCTCACCGTGCTCGGACGGGGCACCGTAGTCCGCGCCGAGGCAAAAGCAGCGGATAAGTTTGCAGCGTTCGACATCGCTTACAACAAGCTTTTGGAGCGGCTGCGCCGCGCCCGCGACCGCCGCAAGGTCCACCACGGACGCCACACCCCGACCGCCGTCCATCAGGCCACCGCCACACTTGAACCGGCCAGCACCGACGTGCCGCTGCACGAAGAAGCGCTGGCTGCAGCCACCAGCCGGGAACAGGACGAGGACCGGACCGGCTATGAAATTGAGAACGACGTTCCTGCCGGAGATTCCCCGGTGCTGATCCGCCGCAAGGTCTTCCCGGCCGCGGCCATGACACTCGATGATGCCGTGGACAACATGGAACTGGTGGGCCACGACTTCTACCTGTTCATCGATAAGGCAACGGACGCACCCAGCGTCGTTTACCGCCGTCGCGGCTGGACGTATGGCGTCATCACCCTTGATGCCGACTGCAGCGCCGAAGAAGCCAAGGCGCGTGAAGAGGTTTTGGCCTACCGCGCGCCGGAGGCCGCGAAGGCCTGACGTGCGGCTGCCTAGTATGAAGGCATGACAGCACGCCTTAGTTTGCCCCAGGCCCGCCGCATCGCATTGGCGGCGCAGGGACTGGTTCAGGAACGGCCCACCGGCCTTGTTACCGCAAGGCAGGTGGGCCGGACCTTTGACCAGATACGGCTGCTGCAGATCGATTCCGTGAATGTGCTGGTGCGCTCGCACTATATGCCGTTCTTCTCCAGGCTCGGTGGATACGATGTCGAGATCCTCCACCGGTTTGCCGGAAAGCCACCGCGCCGCATGATGGAGTACTGGGCCCACGAAGCCAGCTACATCAAGCCGCAGGACTTCGCCGACCTCCGCCAATGGCAGCGGCGCCGCTGGGTTGGCGCTTCCGGGATGGACCAGGAACTCGTTCGGGATCTGACCGCCAGGATTCTGGACGTTCTCTCGTCCTCACGGGCACTTACCGCCCGGGCAGTGGCAGAACGCATCGGCCACGACAGACACCAGCCAAAGACGGGCTGGGGTTGGAACTGGAACGCGGTCAAGCGGGTGCTGGAAGCCCTGTTCGAACAGGGGCTGGTCAGCGCTGCGGCGCGCACGCCCCAATTCGAAAGGCTTTACACCCTAACCGACAGGGTTTTGCCCGCCCCTCACCTCGCCGAACACCGGCCCGAGCCGGAGCAAGCGATGCTGAGGCTGACCGAGGCGGCAGCACGGGCGCACGGCATCGGGACCGTCAAGTGCTTTGCCGACTACTTCCGGGTGCCGGCGCGCGCCGCGGCCGGTGCGGTGTCTGCGCTGCTGGAAACCGGACGGCTGGAACAGGTGCAGGTGGAGGGGTGGAAGGGAGCCGTCTATGTGCACGCCGAGGCGGCCCGGCCGCGCCGGGCAGCCGGCAGGGCGTTGTTGAGTCCGTTCGATTCCCTGGTGTTCGAGCGCCAACGCGTAGAGCGCCTCTTCGGCTTCCGCTACCGGATAGAGATCTACACGCCCGCGCCGAAGAGGACCTATGGCTACTACGTCCTGCCGTTCCTGCTGGGCGACAGGCTGTGCGCCCGCGTGGACTTGAAGGCGGACCGGGCCGCCGGACGGCTTATGGTCCGGTCGGCACACGCCGAAGACGACGCTCCGCCCGGAACGGCGGCCGAGCTGGCAGCAGAGCTCGCGGCAATGGCGGAGTGGCTGGGGTTGGACCACGTTGTGGTGGAAGAAAGAGGTGATCTGGCCGCCGCCCTGGCGCGTGAAGTGCGCGAAACGACCACAGGGAACCAAAACCGTGGCTGACACGTCTCTCACGTAGACTGAACAAGCCGGATTTCTGCGCAACTGACTGGGAGCTATGTAGTGCCAACGATTCTCGAGCGTGTGCTTCGTACGGGCGATAAGAAGACGCTGAAGAGGCTGCGCGGTTACGCCGATGCGATCAACGTTCTGGAAGAGGACTTTAAGTCCCTCACCGATGCCGAGTTGCGCGGGGAAACCGACACTCTGAAGCAGCGCTACCAGGACGGCGAGTCGCTGGAAGATCTGCTCCCCGAAGCCTTTGCGGCCGTCCGTGAAGCCGCCAGCCGCACGCTGGGCCTGCGCCACTTCGATGTTCAGCTCATGGGCGGGGCAGCGTTGCACTTGGGCAACATCGCGGAGATGAAGACCGGTGAAGGCAAAACGCTGGTGGCGACCGCGCCGGCCTACCTGAACGCGCTCACCGGCAAGGGCGTCCACGTCGTGACGGTCAACGACTATCTGGCCGAGTACCAGTCCGACCTGATGGGCCGTGTCTACCGCTTCCTGGGCCTGACCAGTGGCTGCATTCTGGCCAATCAGAACCCGGCCACCCGCCGTGAACAATACGCGGCGGACATCACCTACGGCACAAACAACGAATTCGGGTTTGACTACCTGCGCGACAACATGGCCTGGAGCCGCGACGAGCTGGTGCAGCGCGGACACCACTTCGCCATTGTGGACGAGGTCGACTCCATCCTGATCGACGAGGCCCGCACCCCGCTGATTATTTCGGGACAGGCCTCCGGCGACGTCAACCGGTGGTACACCGAATTCGCGCGCGTGGTGATGCGTCTGAAGGACACCGAAGACTACGAAGTCGACGAGAAGAAGCGCACCGTCGGCGTGCTGGAGTCCGGGATTGAGAAGGTTGAGGACTACCTCGGCATCGACAACCTCTATGAATCGGCGAATACGCCGTTGATCGGGTTCCTGAACAACGCCATCAAGGCCAAGGAGTTGTTCAAGCGGGACAAGGACTACGTGGTGCTCAAGGGCGAAGTGCTCATCGTTGACGAGCACACCGGCCGTATTCTGGCCGGGCGGCGCTACAACGAGGGAATGCACCAGGCAATCGAAGCCAAAGAAGGCGTCGAGATCAAGGCCGAAAACCAGACGCTGGCTACGGTGACCCTGCAAAACTACTTCCGCCTCTACGGGAAGCTGTCCGGGATGACCGGCACGGCCGAAACAGAAGCGGCTGAGTTCATGAGCACTTACAAGCTCGGCGTGGTTCCGATCCCGACGAACAAGCCGATGGCCCGCATCGACCAGTCGGACCTGATCTACAAAAACGAGATCGCCAAGTTCGACGCCGTGGTGAAGGATATCGCCGCCCGTCACGAAAAGGGCCAACCGGTCCTGGTGGGCACTACCAGTGTGGAGAAGAGCGAGTACCTCTCCAAGCAGTTGGCTAAACAGGGTATCCGGCACGAAGTGCTCAACGCGAAGAACCACGCCCGTGAAGCGGCCATCATCGCCCAGGCCGGCCGAAAGGGCTCCGTCACCGTCGCCACGAACATGGCAGGCCGCGGCACCGACATCATGCTCGGCGGAAACGCCGAGTTCAACGCCGTGGCCGACATGGAACGCCGCGGCCTTGACCCCGCCGAAAACCCCGAGGAATACGAGGCAGCCTGGCCGGCCGTGTTGGCAGGGGCACAGAAGGCCGTCCAGACCGAGCACGACGAGGTCAAGGAGCTCGGGGGGCTCTATGTGCTGGGTACCGAACGGCATGAGTCGCGCCGCATCGATAATCAGCTCCGCGGCCGGTCAGGGCGCCAGGGTGACCCAGGCGAATCACGCTTTTACCTCTCACTGACCGACGACCTGATGCGGTTGTTCAACTCCGGTGCAGCCGAGCGGATCATGAACTCGTCGCGGATGCCGGACGACGTGGCGTTGGAATCCAAAATGGTGTCCAAGGCGATCCAGAACGCCCAGGCGCAGGTCGAAGGCCGCAACGCCGAGCAGCGCAAGAACGTGCTGAAGTACGATGACGTGCTCAACCGGCAGCGCGAAGCGATTTACAACGACCGCCGCCGGATCCTGGAAGGCGACGACCTGCACGAAAAGGTCGCGTTTTTCCTGGAAGACGTAGTGACCGCGATGGTCAATGAAGCCACGGCGGAAGGCCACGGAGACGACTGGGACTACGAGCAGCTGTGGACCAACCTCAAGCAGCTCTACCCGATTGAACTGACGATCGACGAGGTACTGGAAGAAGCCGGCGGGCGGTCGAAGGTCACGGAGGATTTCCTGCGGGCCGAAATTGTGTCCGACGCCAAGGTTGCGTACGCCCAGCGTGAGCAGACCCTTGGCTCGGAGACAATGCGCGAACTGGAGCGGCGGGTGGTGCTTTCGGTGATTGGCCGGAAGTGGCAGGAACATCTCTACGAGATGGACTACCTGAAGGAAGGCATTGGACTGCGTGCAATGGCGCAGCGCGATCCGCTGGTGGAATACCAGCGCGAGGGATTCGTGATGTTCCAAGCAATGATGGAGTCCATCCGCGAAGAGAGCGTTGGCTATCTCTTCAACCTCGAGGTCCAGGTCCAGCAGCCGGCAGAGGCCACGGCACCGGGCGTGGCAGATGCCCGGGCAGCCGCAGCGCCGCAGATCACTGCCGCGGGATTGGAAGCCCCAAAGCGTCCGGCCGCCCTGCAGTTCACGGCGCCGAGCGCATCAGGGGAAGCAGAGACGCGGGTTGAACGGCAGGTCGCTCCCAAGGCCTCCGGCGCTGCCCGGGACAAGCGGCCCGCCAAGAGCGGCAAACGCCGGAAATAAGGTGAGGACGGCTCTTAGCCGATCTCCAATGCCGTGACCTTCCACAGGCCGCGGATCAGTTCCAGTCTTAAAGCTACTGCCCGTACGCGCCGGGTTTCGGCAACCACGAGCGATGCTTCATAGGCGTTCTCCGCTGCCCGGCAGATGCGGCATGACCTGACCACGGCGCTGCGGTGAAGCCGCAGCGCCGCGCGGCCGTCGGAACGCAGTTTCACCTGGTGTGCTTTGACAATGTCCGCGCGATGGACCAGCTTTTCATAGCTGCCGGGGTCAAGCCAGCGGGCCAGTTGCTGGACAGGCCGAGTGCCGGAGACCGCTTCCAGGCAAGCCTGCGCCACGGAGCGGGCCGTCGCAGCGACGTGGTGCAGTTCGGCCTCCGCCGCCGGATCCGCATCAGGATGCAGCGGTATCGCCGGCGCCACGGCACCTGGCCGGGCAGGTCCGTCCGGCCCGGTCCCGGGTCGATCTCCTTGCCGGGGCTGCAACCGGATCACGGGCGCGTAGTAGCGATCCGGTCCGGCCGGTGTGACGCGCCGGACCGTCAGGGGCCGAGGCGCCCCGCTCGCGGGTGCCAGTGCGCCGATTCGACCTGTTTGCTCCGCATCCTCTGCCGCTCCCTGTCCCACGGGGAGCTTTCGCACGTTGTCCATGTCCAGCCCTTTCTTGCGTTGGTAGTGCACGGGTACCGCTTCTCTGTAGGATGCTTGCTGCAGCGGCGCGGGCTTAGCGCGCTAGTGCGGGGGAGGCACGACGAGTGTTTGGCCGGGCCTGATAAGTGCCGGATCGTTGCCGATGACGCTGCGGTTCGCCGCATACCAGTCCGGCCACCGGTCGGCAATCTGCGCGTCGGTCGCCAGCGGACCGAGCTCAGCGGCGGCGAGCAGCCAGAGTGAGTCTCCGGCGGTGACAGTCACGGTCGGGGCGCGTTCAGGGGTGTGCCGGCTTAGCGGCTTGGCGACGATGCTGGGGTCCGCGGCCGGTGGGGCCGGCCGCCACGAAGGGTCCACTGCGGGTGAGTGCGGGCGGTCGGGAGGTACCGGGCCGTCGGGAACAACAGGGCCGCCCGGGCCAACAGTGTCATCGGATCCCGCGGGTTGCCACTGCGGACTGACTGCCGGGACGGACGAAGGACCGGTGGCAGCAGGGATGGCAGTGGTGTGGGCTGCGGCTGCAGCGTGTGCGCCGGGGAGCATTACCAGGTTGAGTCCGACGAGGGCCCCCGCCAGCCGCCGCAGAAAAGCAGGAGTGAGGGCGGCCGATAGCGAGGCCAGGCGCCGGTGTCCGGTTCTGGCAAACACCGCGCTGGCGGCCGCTGCGGCCATGCCCAGAAGGAGCCAACAGAGGACCGCTGCTCCGGCGCCGAACGACAAGAGAGCCAGCGACTCCTGGTAGCTGTGGGACGGCCGCGCTGCTCCGGAGCCGATTTCCGTGCCCGCGAAAATCAGCGCAGCGCCGCACCCCGTAACCAGTCCTGCGGTGACGGCATCGGTAGTGGTTGTGCGCATGGAACTGCCTTTCCCGCGGGCTGGACCAAATGCTGGTTGATCCCATTTGATGTGGTTTGCAGCAATTTGAACACTAATGGTTGCATTCGTTACGCCCGGTTGTAAAGGGCCGTGTTCCATCCGGAGGAGTTCGATGTTGCTAGGCTTGCGCCATGCGGTGGGATGCACTCTTTGCCGACCTGGAGGCGCAGTTGCACGCCGCCGGCCGGTTGGAGCTGGAGGCCGAGGTTAACGAGCGTGCACGCATTGACCAGGCGGCCGTGGACCTGGCGGACCGGCTCCGGGGGCAACTGGGCGTGCGGTTGCGCGTGTGGGCCGGAGCGGATTGGCGGTTCGAGGGCTCGCTGGCCCACGTCGGATCCACCTGGCTGGTGCTCAATGAGAAAGTTCGAAGCGCCCTGGTGCCGCTGGCAGCCGTGCAACTGATCGAAGGAATGGGACGGCATGCGGTAGCCGACACATCCCAAGCGCGCCGACTCGGGCTCGGGTCGGCGTTGCGGGCCCTCGGCCGGGATCGTGCTTCGATCGCCGTTTATCTGTCCGGCAAATCTCCCGGGGCCGCGGCGGAAGGAGTCATCGACCGGGTCGGGGCCGACTTTTTCGATGTCGCGGCCGTGCCCTCGGGCGAGGACCGCCGGGCGGCCAACGTTCGGTCGGTGTACACGGTGCCGTTCAGCGCCGTTGCGGCGCTCGTCTCGCGGCGTCGGGACTGAACGCTCAGTCCGCCGGCGACTTGGCTTCTTCGATCAGCCGGCGGGTTTGGGCGTATTTGTCCTGGATGTACTGGTCGAGCATCACCTGCTCCACGCGCCACTGACCCCGACCCCCGATCTGAATGGCCGGGAGTTCACCGCTGCGAACCAAGGCGTACGTCTGCGACGAGGAGATCTGCAATTCCTCGGCCACATCGGACAGAGTGAGAAACCGGGGCATGGCCAGATCCTTCAGACTAAAGACGGTTTTCTCCATTATGGCATCGTTTGATGCCGTTTGACGGTGCACGGGATCTCCTGTTGGCAGGAAAGTATTCCCCTAAAAGTCACCAGAGGGATCCGGCAGTTCCCTTTCCCCAGGCCCTCGGCCAGAATGGTGCCACCCGCGGCCTTGGAGCAGGTTGGGACCGCAGCAGGGCTGTCCTTCCGGACGCGGGCACTGAGGGGGGACATCGGTGAGCGCTGCCATCGCAGAAAGAACCGCGGCACCACGGTTGAAGCGACCGTCCTGGAAAGATCCCCGGCTGTTGGTGGGATTGCTGCTCGTCTTGGCGTCGGTGGCCGGAGTGTCCGCGCTGGTAAGCGCCGCCGACCACAGCATTGGTGTCCTGGCAGCCAAGTCCGACATCGCGGTGGGTCAGCCGGTTTCCGCGGCCGACGTGGTCATCGTTGCTGTCCGGCTGGGTGAGGCCGAGGATCGCTACCTGCCCGCCTCGGCCGGACTGCCGGACGGTGCCGTGGCAACTGCGCTGATCCGGGGCGGAGAACTGCTGCCTGCATCTGCGCTTGGTGCCGCAGACGAACTGGACCGGAAGCCGGTTGGACTGACTATCGAAAGCCCGCTGCCTCAAGGCGCCGGCCCTGGTTCCCGGGTTGATGTGTGGGTTTCGCTGCCCGATGGCCGGAACGGCTTCAACCAGCCCGAACTGCTGCTCGAGGCGGCGGAGGTGTCGCAGTTGGCGGACACTGCCACTACGTTCGGCTCGTCCGGAGCGGAACGGCTGCACGTCCTGGTGGGGGATGACACCATGCCGGCGCTGCTGCACGCGCTCGCCAACGGGGCGCGCATCAACGTGGTGTTGAATCCGGGCGGCCCCTCATGAACCTTCCGGTGGTCACGTTCGGGACAGTGGCCACGGACTTCGTCTCCGGGCTGGAGCGGCTCCACGGGCCGGTGACAGTGGTGCGCCGATGCACCGAGCTGGCCGAACTGCTGGCGGCGGCGCAGTCGGGGCTGGCACGGGCCGCTATCGTTGCCGGCCGGACCCGGGAGCTTGACGGCGGTGTTGTGGAACGGCTGCACAGCGCCGATGTGTCCGTTGTGGCACTGACAGATGACGACGACGAGCGGCAGCGGCTTGAGGCCTTTGGCCTCCGCACGGCCGGGGAAGCCGTCGAAGCCGTGGCTTTGGCGGCGCTGGTTGCTGAATCTGTCGCGCACTGGCAAGGCTCATTGGCGAGGTCCGCGGCGGCTCCGGCAGACCGGACCTTCGGGCTGTCGGGGCTGGCCGATCCTGCCCGGGCGCTGCAGCCGGCCGTCGCCGAGCCTGCGCACCCAAGGGCAGCAGCCGGGAACGGTGAGCTGGTGGCGGTATGGGGTCCAGCCGGAGCACCCGGCCGCACAACCGTGGCGGTCAATCTGGCCGCGGAGTATGCCGCCTCCGGGCGGCGGACCCTGTTGGTCGATGCAGATACCTATGGTGCCAGCGTGGCTGCCTTCCTCGGCCTGCTCGACGAATCGGCCGCTCTGGCCCACGCGTGCCGCCTGGCCGACCAGGGCGTCTTGGACGACGAGTCGTTCGAGCGGGTCTGCCTGAAGGTGGCCGTCGCCGGAACCTCACTGCGCGTCCTGACCGGAATTACCAGGGTGGACCGCTGGACCGAGCTGAGGCCGGCAGCACTGGGAACGGTGTTGGAACTGGCTCGTGCGGTGGCAGACGTCGTGGTGGTGGACTGCGGTTTTTCGCTGGAACACGACGAGGAGCTGAGTTTTGACTCAATGGCTCCCCGCCGCAACGGTGCCACCTTGCGGGTGCTGGAGTCGGCGGACCGGGTGCTGGCTGTGGGCAACGCCGATACCGTGGGGCTGCCGCGCCTGGTCCGCGCCTTGGACGATCTGGCACGAGCAGTGCCCTCAGTACCGGCAGAGGTGGTGCTCAACAAGGTCAGGGCCGCAGCCGTCGGAGCCAGACCGGAGGCGCAGTTGCGCGAGGCCTGGGAGCGGTTTGCGCCACGGCGCGGGATCCGGGCCCTCCTGCCGGCCGATTCCAGCGCAGCCGATGCCGCGCTATTGGGCGGCGCGGTCCTGCTGGAAAGCGCTCCCGACTCTGCGCTGCGCCGCGCCATCGCCGGGTTGGCAGGAAACAGCGTGGCTCCGCCCAGGCGGGGACTGCGCCGTCGTGCTTGGTCAAAGTGAAGTTTTGAACGCGCCGCGTTAGGCTTGCGAAAGGACCGCAACGGCGCGGTCTGGACACACCAATCGGAGGCGTTTTACATGTCGACTGGATCCAGCATGGCGGATCTGTCCAGCTCAGCAACCAGCGATGAGGACTTCATCGCGAAATACTACGAGCACCTGGCGGCGGAGGATGCGGCGGGTTACAGTCCCGACGTGCTCCATTCCCGGGCCTTGGCGCACCGGGAACTGGCCTCCCACCGGCCGGCGGCCCAGCCGGTCATCGGGATCCACGACGAACCCGATGCCAGCGTGGTCATGATTGTCACCGATGACATGCCGTTCTTGGTGGACTCGGTCACTGCGGAGCTCGTGCGGCACGGTATTGCCATCCGGATGATCATGCACCCCACCTTCGTGGCAGCGCGCGCCCGGGACAGCCACGAACTGGCCGGCGTGGAGCGGGTGCCGGTTACCGCGGGAGCTTCCAGCGGAGACACGGCAGCACTGCCCAATCTGGCCGCGTTCGAGGCCGGCGGCGACAAGGTCCAGCGGATTGAATCCTGGATGGCGGTGGAGACAGCCCGCATCGAGCCGGAGCAGGCGGCCGAGTTGGTTGCCGGGCTCAAGAGCGTGCTCGCGGACGTCCGCGCATCGGTCGAGGACTGGCCGGCCATGCGCCGGCAAGTGAGGCGGGTCGCCGCATCGCTGGACTCAGTGGCAGGCGCGGAGGAAGTGCCCGATCTGGACGAGGCCAAGGCATTGCTCGAATGGCTCGACGACGGCAATTTCACCTTCCTGGGTTACCGCGAATACGACCTCGTCACGCAGGACGGTGAAGACGTCCTGATGGTCCGCGAAGACAGCGGGCTGGGCATGATGCGCCACATCGGCGACACGAAGCGGATTCAGCACCTTACCCCCGAAGGCCGTGCCCGGGCCCGGGAAAAGAAGGCGCTGGTGATCACCAAGGCGAATTCGCGCTCCACGGTGCACCGCGCCGCTTACCTGGACTACATCGGGGTCAAGAGCTTCGATGCGCAAGGCAACGTCGACGGCGAGCGCCGCTTTATCGGGCTCTTCGCCACCAGCGCGTATAACCGCGAGGTGAAGAGCGTTCCGATTGTGCGGAAGAAGGTCGCGGCGGTGATGGCGCACAGCGGCTTCCCGGCCGACTCGCACTCCGGCAAGGACCTGTTGTCGATCCTGGAAACGTACCCGCGCGACGAGCTGTTCCAAATGGACACCGAGGAGCTGGCCACGACAGCACTGGGCATTCTGCGGCTGCAGGAGCGGCGCCGGACCCGGCTGTTCCTGCGCGCGGACGTCTACGGCAGGTTCGTGTCGGCGCTGGTGTTCCTGCCGCGGGACCGCTACACCACCGCCGTCCGGCTGCGGATCGAGCAGGAGCTGCGCAGCACCTTTGACCCGCAGAGCATCGATTACGAAGCACGGATGTCCGAATCCGCCCTCGCCCGCCTGTTCTTCCGCATCCGGCTCAAGCGCGGTTCCACAGTCCCGAAGGTCGACACGGCCGACCTCGAACGCAGGCTGGCGCAGGCCTCCCGCTCGTGGTCGGAAGGGATCGAAGAGGTCCTGCGGGCCAACTTCGAGGGCGAGGAGGCAGTCAGGCTCTCGGCGCAATGGAAGGACGCCTTCCCGCCCAGCTACCGGGTGGACTACGAGGTGGAGGACGCGCTCGAAGACATCGGGCGCTTTCAACGGTATGAGGAAGGCGGAGCCGAGGCCCCGCCGGTCATGCACGTCTACGTTCCCGAGGACAGGTCCGACGTCCTTGCCGCCGACGCCCGGCTGAAACTGTACCTGCCGGAGCCGCGGTCACTGAGCAACATCATGCCCGTGCTGCAGAACACCGGGCTGGAAGTACTGGACGAGCGGCCCTTCGAGATCGCCACTGCCGACGGCGAAGACTACTTCCTGTATGACTTCGGCCTGCGCTATCCGGCGGGAGTCGATCCGATCGCCACGGGCAGCCTGCTCGAGGAAGCATTCGGCGCGGCCATCACCGGCCGCAGCGAGTCGGATGGCTTCGACCGGCTGGTCCTGGCCGAGGGAATCGGCTGGCGGCAGGTGGCAGTGCTGCGTGCCTACACCCGGTACCTCCGGCAGCTGGGCAACGTTGTCTCCTACGCTTTCGTGTCCGACACGCTGCTGGCCAATCCAGCGGTGGCGCGCGCACTGCTGGCGGTCTTCAACGCAACCTTCGATCCGGACCTCGCCGGCGACCGGGAGGCGGCGGTCGAGGCCGCCCTTTCCGACCTCACGGCGGGGCTCGACGCCGTGCCTACGCTGGACGCCGACCGGGTGCTGCGCTCGCTGGCCAACCTGATCGATGCGACGCTGCGCACCAACTACTTCCAGAACAAGCCCTACTTCAGTTTCAAACTGAGTCCCGCGCGGATCGAAGGTGCACCCTTCCCCCGGCCAAAGTACGAAATCTGGGTGTACTCGCCGCGGGTGGAGGGCGTCCACCTGCGCTTTGGCGACGTTGCCCGCGGCGGCTTGCGCTGGTCCGACCGGCGCGAAGACTTCCGCACCGAAATCCTGGGACTGGTCAAGGCCCAGACGGTCAAAAATGCCGTCATCGTGCCGACCGGCGCCAAGGGCGGGTTCTTCGCCAAGCGGCTGCCCGATCCCGCAGTGGACCGCGGCGCCTGGATGGCCGAAGGGCAGGAGAGCTACCGCACCTTCATCCGCGGCTTGCTCGACATCACCGACAACCTGATCCGGACCGAGTCCGGCCAGGAAGTCGTGTCGCCCGAGCGGGTGGTCCGGCTCGACGGTGACGATTCCTATCTGGTGGTTGCGGCTGACAAGGGCACCGCGAGCTTCTCCGATATTGCGAACGACCTTTCGCTTGAGTACGGCCACTGGCTCGGAGACGCCTTCGCTTCCGGCGGCTCTGTTGGCTACGACCATAAGGAAATGGGCATTACCGCCCGCGGGGCGTGGGAGTCGGTCAAACGGCACTTCAGCGAACTCGGCCTCGACACCCAGACCGAGGATTTCACCGTCGTCGGCGTGGGGGACATGAGCGGCGATGTCTTCGGCAACGGCATGCTGTTGTCCGAACACATCCGGCTGGTCGCCGCCTTTGACCACCGCCACATCTTCCTGGATCCGAACCCGGACCCGGCTGCCTCCTTCCAGGAACGCCGGCGCCTGTTCGAGCTTCCGCGGTCGTCGTGGGCGGACTACGACGACCAACTGATCAGCGCCGGCGGCGGGGTCTACCCGCGGTCGGTGAAGTCGATACCCGTGTCGGCGCAGGTCCGCGAGGTGCTGGGCCTGGATGCACAGGTCACGAGCATGAGTCCGCCCGAACTCCTGCAGGCCATCCTGACGGCACCGGTGGACCTGCTGTACAACGGCGGCATCGGCACCTATGTGAAGGCCTCGACCGAATCGAATGCCGAAGTCGGAGACAAGGCCAACGACGGCATCCGCGTCAACGGCGCGGACCTGAGGGTGAAGGTGATTGGTGAGGGCGGAAACCTGGGCATGACCCAACGCGGCCGGATCGAAGCCGCCCGCCAGGGGATCATCCTCAACACCGACGCCATCGACAACTCGGCCGGCGT
>NZ_JBNHHB010000107.1:0-18349 GCF_059091905.1 Arthrobacter sp. Dra40 | reverse complement strand
GGCACACTATTGAGTTCTCAAACAACAGGAGCACCCGGCACCAGGACGACCCTCTCAGGCCCTCCATCGCTCCGGAGCAACTTTTCTAACTTACCCGCGCCTTGGGTCTTTGTCAACCTGCCGTCCCGTTCCTCCCGTTGGCCGGAGCCTTCGGGCGGTTTCGTTTCGGCGGCCTTGGCCCCCTGCGCGGATATAAACTCTAGCACCGGTCGGCCCGGATGTAAATTCCACTGCGGTTCACCCTTCGTCCACCTGGACGGAGTTCCCGGCCGATGGCTTCAGGTACAGCACGCCCAGCGGGGGAACCCGCAACGTCACCGATGCCGGGCTGTCCTTCCACCCTCCCTCGACTGCGGTGAGGACCCCTGGGTTGGTGACGCCGGAGCCGCCGTAGTCGGCCGAGTCGGTATTCAAGGTCTCTTCCCATTCGCCTGCCCACGGCATCCCGAGCCTGAAGCCTTCATGGGGAGCCCCGGCAAAGTTCGCCACGCAGACCAGCGGGTTTCCTTGCTGGTCCCACCGAATGAAGGACAAGGTGTTGTGCGCGCCGTCGTTCTCATCGATCCACTGGAAGCCGGCCGGCTCATTGTCGCGCTCATACAACGCCGGGGTAGAGCGGTACACCCCGTTGAGATTGCGGACCAGCTGCTGCAGGCCCTTGTGCGGCACGTTCTCCGAAAGCCACCAGTCGAGCCCGTGCTGTTCGGACCATTCGGATTCCTGGCCGAACTCGGTGCCCATGAAGATCAGCTGCTTGCCCGGATGGGCCCATTGGAAGGCCAGGTACGCCCGCAGGTTGGCCAACTGCTGCCACCGGTCGCCGGGCATCTTGCGCAGCATCGAACCCTTGCCGTGCACTACCTCGTCATGGCTGATCGGCAGCAGGAAGTTCTCGGTGTAGGCATAGACCATCGAGAAGGTGGCCTTGCTGTGGTGGTACATCCGGTTGACCGGATCCTCGGCAATGTACTCGAGGGTGTCGTGCATCCAGCCCATGTTCCACTTCAGCCCGAACCCGAGGCCGCCGGCGCTGGTCGGGCGGGTCACGCCGTTGAACGCGGTGGATTCTTCCGCGATCATGACGATGCCCGGCACCCGTTTGTACGCTGTGGCGTTGGCTTCCTGCAGGAAGGAGATGGCCTCGAGGTTTTCGCGGCCGCCCTTGATGTTGGGGAACCACTCCCCTTCCTTGCGGGAGTAGTCGCGGTACAGCATGGAGGCGACCGCATCCACCCGGAGCCCGTCGATGTGGAATTCCTCCAGCCAGTACAAGGCATTGGCCACCAGGAAATTGCGCACTTCGCGGCGGCCGAAGTCGAAGATCAGCGTGCCCCAGTCAGGGTGCTCGCCCAGCCGCGGGTCGCCGTGTTCGTACAGCGGCTGGCCGTCAAACCGTGCCAGCGCCCACTCGTCCTTGGGGAAGTGAGCCGGAACCCAGTCCAGAATCACCCCGATGCCGGCCTGGTGCAGCTTGTCCACCAGGTACTTGAAGTCGTCCGGATGCCCGAAGCGGGACGTGGGCGCGTAATAGGAGGTGACCTGGTATCCCCAGGAGCCGCCGAACGGGTGCTCGGCCACCGGCATGAACTCCACGTGCGTGAAACCCTGCCAACTGACGTATTCGACGAGCTGTTCGGCCAGCTGCCGGTAGTCCAGTCCCAGCCGCCATGAGCCCAAATGAACCTCGTACACGCTCATCGGCCCGTTGTGCGGGTCGCGCATGGCACGCTGTTCCACCCACTGGTCATCGCCGAAGCGGTAATGCGATTCGACCACCCGCGAACCGGTCAGCGGCGGGACCTCGGTCCAGCGGGCCATCGGGTCGGCCTTTTCCCGCCACTGGCCATCCTGGCCGAGCACCTCGTACTTGTAGACGGCGCCGGCCTCCACACCGGGGAGGAACACTTCCCAGACACCTGATCCGCCCATCGAGCGCATCGCGTGGCGGGCACCGTCCCAGTGGTTGAAGTCGCCCTTGACCCGCACTGCCCGCGCATTGGGGGCCCAGACCGCGAAGCTGACGCCGGACGTGTCGCCCAACGCGGAATTGTAGCGCCGCACGTGGGAGCCCAACGCTGTCCACAGGGTTTCGTGGCGGCCCTCACCGATCAGGTGCAGGTCGATTTCGCCCAGGCTGGGCAGGTAGTGGTACGGATCGTCAGCGATGGCCGGAGCCCCGCCGTCGTAGGCCACTTCGAGGCGGTAGTCCGGGACGTGGCCGGGGTCGTCGGCGGGAAAGACCGCCACCCAAATGCCTTCGTGCTCGTGCTGCATCGGCACGCGCAGCGACGGCGTCACGACGGTGACGGAGTCGGCCAGGGGCCGCCGGGTCCGGACAGTCACCTGTCCGTGGTCGTCCAAATGCGCGCCAAGGACCGCATGCGGTTGGTGGTAGTAGCCGTGTGCGACGGCGGAGAGCACCTCCCGATCGACGTGGACGGGAGTGCCGGATCCGCTTCCCGACGACGGCGCTGACGGCGCGGATGTTTCCGCTGCTGCGGCCCGGACCGGTGCGCCGGCCGGTCCGGATTCCGGTGCCACGGCTGTGCCGGCCGGTCCGGAAGCTGCGGCGAGGGTGGTGGCTGTCCCTGCGTTCGCGGCGACAGCGGTCCCTTGGGCCGGACCCGGGCTTGCGGTGAAAGCAGAGGTCGCCCGGGCGGAACCGGCGGCAGCCGCGTCCTGGCTGCCAGTGGCTCCCGTTGCAGTACCGGCCAACGGTGCCAGCGCCTCGCGGACACCACGGACCGGAACCTGGACCCAGCGCGGGCGGTTGCGCTGTTCATAGACGACCTCGTAGAGCGCCTTGTCCAGGAGCAGTGCGAGGAAGAGGGTGGACGAGGTGTCCACCGGGTCGCCGGTTTCTTCACGGTAGCCGTCCAAAAAGGCTGCGCTGGCCCGTGCCGCCCACTCGTCGGCGTCGGCGCCGGCGGCATCTTCGGGCCCGGCCAGCCTGGCCACTCCGGCAGCGTAATCAAACGAACGCAGCATGCCCACCACATCGCGCAGCGGCACGTCGTCGGTGCCCCGGTCGCCCATGGGCCGCAGGGGTTCGCCCTCGAAGTCCAGCACTACCCAGCCCCGCTCGGCCGAGGACAGCACCTGGCCCAGATGGTAATCGCCGTGGATGCGCTGCAACTCCGGCAGCTCGCCCACCTGGTCCAGCCGGTCCAACAGCTCCTGCACCGCGTCATCCAGTGGTCCAACGGACGCACCGGCCTGCGCCCAGCCCCAGCGGATCCGGTCGGCCAGCGCAGACTTGAAAGCGGCGACGGCCTTTGCATCCGCCCGGTGGCCGCCCGCTGCGTCGCGAAGGCTGCGGTGGATCCTGCCGGTGACAGCACCGAGCAGCCGGGCCTGGAAACTGAAATCCGTGCCGTCCAGCGCCGAGCCGGACGCCGTACGCCAGGCGTCTTCACTGTCCGGGATGAATTCCCTCAGCACGCTCAGGTGGCCGGAATCCCACAAGCGGTCGCTGCCGTCGTCGTCCTGGCCGGGGGTGAGCCAGCCTCCGGTGACCCAGCCGTAGGTGGCCGGGACTTCGCGGCAGCCGGCCTCCGTGAGCAGCACGCCGACTTCGACGTCCGGGTTGGTGCCGGCTTCCAGCACCCGGAAAAACTTCACGATCAGCGGACCATGCTCCGACTCGACCACTACCGAGGTATTCGACTGCTCACCGAGCAGCACCTTGGACTGCAGCCCTGTGGCGAATTCCGGCCAGGATTCAAAACCGGCGCCTGCGTGGCCTCGCGAATGCCCATCGCCGGCCTCCGCCTGCCGCCGCATCAGTTCCAGCCAGGCCGCTACGAACACCGGGTCGTGCGCGCCGTCGTAAATCCAGCGCTCCCCCGCGCCGCCCGCATCCTCGGGTTCCTGCTGCGCCCGCCCGACCAGGGCAGCGTCCCCGCCGGCCAGAGGTTCCGGGCGGTAGCTTAGCGGCACGTTGACCACGTGGATGGCGTCCGCGGTGTGCACGCCGACGATGTGAACCTCGAGTCCCACCTGGCCGGCCGGGTCCTGCAGCCGGAGGCCGCCCAGCCGGCGCAGGGCCGTCTCCTGGCCCTTGGCCGGGAACCAACGCTGGGCGGGCAGCCACTGGTGCAGCAGTTCGGGAATGCTCGGCGTGAAATCAGGCATGTGTTGCCACCTCTGTTTCTAAGTCGGCGGGTCGGATGACGGGGAGGGCCTCGGTCTGCGGAGAGGCGGGGTTGGATGCGGCCGAACGCAGCCGCAGCCAGAAGAAATCGTGGCTGCCCAGCGTCAGGGTAAGTTGGCCAGCCTCGTCAAAGGCTGGAAACGGGACGCCGCCGAACGTGTCGCGAAGTCCGCGGCCGGCAAATTCCGGCAGCCGCAGCGGTGCGGCCACGGGGTGCTGGGAGAGGTTGAACACGCACAGCAGCACCTCTTTGTCCGCGCCGTCCGCATTGTCCTCCGGGACCTCGCGCAAAAAGGCCAGCACGGATTCCGATTCCACGGGCACGTTCCGGTAGCTGCCCACGCCGAAGGCCGGATGGGCTTTGCGCACCGACAGCATCTGGCGCAGCCAGTGCAGCAGCGAACTGTTGTGCGCCAGCTGCGCTTCAACGTTCACGTAGTTGTAGTGGTAGACCAGCGACTGCACCACGGGCAGGTACAGCTTGCCCGGGTCGGCAGTGGAAAACCCAGCGTTGCGGTCGGGGTTCCACTGCATCGGCGTGCGGGACGCATCGCGGTCCTCGAGCCAGATGTTGTCGCCCATGCCGATCTCATCCCCGTAATAGAGGAACGGGCTGCCCGGCAGCGACAGCAGCAGCGCGTGGATCAGTTCGATTTCGGCGCGCGAGTTATCCAGCAGCGGGGCCAGCCGGCGGCGGATCCCAATGTTGGAGCGCATGCGCGAATCCGGAGCGTACCAGCCGAACATCGCTTCGCGTTCTTCCCTGGTGACCATTTCCAGCGTCAGTTCGTCGTGGTTGCGCAGGAATGTTCCCCACTGCGCGCCGGCCGGAATGTCCGGCGTCTCCTCCATGGTGGCCACGATGGGCGCGGCTTTCTGGTCCCGCAGGGCGTAGTACAGCCGCGGCATGATCGGAAAGTGGAAGGCCATGTGGCATTCGGGCCGCAGCCGGCCGTCGTCGTCGTGCTGGCCGAAGTACTCCACCACTTCGTGCGGCAGCTGGTTGGCTTCGGCGATGATCACGCGGCCCGGGTATTCGGTGTCCACCAGGGCGCGCAGGTCCTGCAGGAAGGCGTGCGTGGCGGGCAGGTTTTCGCAGTTGGTGCCGTCTTCCTCGAACAGATAGGGAATGGCATCCGCGCGGAAACCGTCAATGCCTTGGTCCAGCCAGAACCGCACCACGTCAAACAAGGCCTCGATCACCTTGGGGTTTTCGAAATTCAGGTCCGGCTGGTGGCTGAAGAAGCGGTGCCAGTAGAACTGGCGGCGGATCGGGTCGAACGCCCAGTTGGAATCCTCGCTGTCCACGAAGATGATGCGGGCGTCCTGGTATTTCTCGTCAGTGTCGGACCAGACGTAGAAGTCGCCGTACGGCCCCTCCGGGTCCCGCCGGGACTGCTCGAACCAGTCGTGCTTGTCCGAGGTGTGGTTCAAGGGCAGGTCGATGATCACGCGCACACCGCGGGCGTGGGCCTCGGCCACCAGGCGCTTGAAGTCGCCGATGGTGCCGAACTCGTCCAGCACATCGAAGTAGTCCGCGACGTCATACCCGCCGTCGCGCAGCGGCGACTTGAAGAACGGCGGGATCCACAGGCAGTCCACGCCCAGCCACTGCAGATAGTCAAGCTTTTCGATCAGTCCGGAAAAGTCACCGGATCCATCGCCGTTCGCGTCCGCGAAGCCTCGCACCAGCACCTCGTAGAACACGGCCTTGCGGTACCAATGGGGATCATGGGACAGCCCCGGCGCGTGCAGCTGGAAGGGGCTGGCCATCAGCGGCTCCTTCGGATGTGCAGGATGTGGGCGGGTTCCACGTGCGCGTCCAGCCGCACGTAGTTGTGTTCGCCCCAGCGCCAGCTCTGCCCGGTCAGCAGGTCATCCACCCAGAACGTTCCGTCATCGTTGAAGTCCTCGTCGCGCAGCCCCAGCGCCGCCAAGTCCAGCGAGACAGTGGATTCCCGCGCGCTGTGCGGATCCACATTGACCACGACGACGATGGTGTCCCGCCTGCCGTTGTGGGTTTCGGGCAGGTGCTCCTTGTGTTTGGAGTACACCACGGTGGCCGGGTCTGTGCTCCGGTGCACGGTGAGGTTGCCCAGATCGCCCAGCGCCGGGTGGGCCCGCCTGATGGAGTTCAGCCGGGTCAGATACGGCGCCAGGGAGCGCCCTTCGGCCTCCGCCGCGGCAAAGTCGCGGGCCTTGTACTCGTACTTTTCGTTGTCGATGTACTCTTCGGCCCCCGGACGGGCCACGTGCTCGTACAGTTCGTACCCGGCGTACACACCCCAGAGCGGGCTGGCCGTGGCGGCCAGCACCGCGCGGACCTTGAACGCTGCCGGGCCGCCGTACTGCAGGTACTCCGTGAGGATGTCCGGAGTATTAACAAAGAAGTTCGGCCGGAAGAATGCCGCGCTCTCATGGCTGATCTCCGTGAAGTACTCTTCGATCTCTTCTTTGGTGTTGCGCCAGGTGAAGTAGCTGTAGGACTGCTGGAAGCCTGCCCTGCCCAGCGCATGCATCATCGCCGGCCGGGTGAAGGCCTCGGCGAGGAACACCACCTCCGGGTGCTCGCGGTTCACCGTCCCGATCAGCCATTCCCAGAACCACAACGGTTTGGTGTGCGGGTTGTCCACCCGGAAGATCTTCACTCCGTGCGAGATCCACAGCTTCACAATCCGCAGGACCTCTTCGGAAAGACCTCGCGGGTCATTGTCGAAATTGAGCGGGTAAATGTCCTGGTATTTCTTCGGCGGATTCTCCGCGAAGGCGATGGTGCCGTCGGCCCGGGTGGTGAACCATTCCGGGTGCTCCGTGGCCCACGGGTGATCCGGGGCCGCCTGCAGCGCCAGATCCAGTGCCACCTCCAGGCCGAGCGCTTCGGCAGCGGCCACGAACGCGTCGAACTGCTCGAATCCGCCGAGGTCGGGGTGGATGGCGTCGTGTCCGCCGTCCTTGGAACCGATGGCCCACGGCGATCCGGGATCCCCGGGACCGGCGGTCAGCGTGTTGTTCGGCCCCTTGCGGTTGACCTCGCCGATCGGATGGATCGGCGGCAGATAGATCACGTCGAACCCCATCGCGGCCACGGCCGGAAGCCGCTCGGCCGCCGTCGTGAAGTCTCCGGACGTCCAAGTGCCCTCCGCGGGGTCGAAGTGGGCGCCTTCGGATCGCGGGAAGAATTCGTACCAGGCGCCGCGTCCGGCCCGCTCCCGCTCCACCAGGAGGGGGTACTGCTTGGACGGGCTGACCAGGCTGCGGATTGGATGAGCGGCCACGGCGTCCAGGACAGCGTGCGAGGTTCCCGCGGCCAAACGTTCATGCACCGACAGCGATTCGTCGCCGATGACGGCGGCGGCATCGCGCAGCACCTGCGCGTTCTCCGCCGGCCGCCCGTCGTCGCCAGCGGCTTTCTCCAGCAGCTGTTTCCCTTCGGTCAGCATCAACTCCACATCGACACCGGCGGCGATCTTCACCTCGGCGTTGTGCCGCCACGTGGCGTAATCATCGCCCCAGCCTTCCACGTGGAAGGACCAAAGACCGGTACCGGTCGGCCGGAGGGTGCCGTGCCAACGGTCGGTGCCGGCGGCGCCGGGCGCGAGCCTGGCCCGCTGAACCGGCTGGCCGTCGGGGTCGAACAGCACCGCGGTGGCACCGATCTTGTCGTGGCCTTCCCGGAAGACCGTGGCGGCCACCTCTATATCCTCGCCCGGGATGGCTTTGGCCGGGAACTCGCCGCCGTCGACCACTGGCCACACGTCGACGACCGGGATCCGGCCGAATTTCAGGCGCGGTACTGGTTGGGACTTGCTGTGCTCCTGCATCGAAGTCGTCACAAGACTAGACGTTAGCGAGATTCCCTCCCGAATGCGAAGAACCCCTGGGCCCTCCGGACGTGTTGGCGGCCAGTTCGGCGCGCTTTTACCTGCCGGTCATTACCGGCGCCGGTATGTGCGCTAGCCTAGGCCGGGTGAAGGCCATCCGCAGGTTTACTGTCCGTACTGTCCTCCCCGAGAGCATCGCTCCCCTCGCCCGTTTGGCAGGCAATCTCCGCTGGTCCTGGCACCGGCCCACTCAGCAACTGTTCGAGCGGTTGGACCCGCAGGCCTGGGCCGACGTACGCCATGATCCGGTGGCTTTGCTCGGCTCGTTTACGCGCGAAAGGCTGCGGGTGCTCGCTGCGGACCAGGACGTGGTGGCGCGGGTGCGCGAGCTGGACGCCGACCTGGAGCAGTACCTGACCGAAGACCGGTGGTACCAGACGCTGGGAGGGGAAGCACCGGCGTCGATCGCTTACTTCTCCCCGGAGTACGGCATCAGCCATGTGCTTCCGCAATACTCCGGCGGCCTGGGCATCCTGGCCGGCGACCATCTGAAAGCCGCATCCGATCTGGGCGTGCCGCTGGTCGGCGTGGGCCTGCTCTACGCCGCCGGGTACTTCAAGCAGTCCCTGAGCCGCGATGCCTGGCAGCAGGAGACCTACCCTGTGCTGGATCCTGACGGGCTGCCGCTGACGCTGCTGCGCGAGGACGACGGGACTCCGGCCCAGATCACGCTGCCGCTGCCGAACGGGCGCAAGCTCGGCGCCTACATCTGGCGCGCCGATGTGGGCCGGGTGCCGCTGCTGCTGCTGGATTCCAACATCCCTGGCAACGACGAAGCGGCGCGCGGCATCACCGACCGGCTCTACGGCGGCGGCGGTGACCACCGCCTCCAGCAGGAGCTGCTGCTGGGCATGGGCGGGGTGAAGGCGCTGCGCATCCACCAGCGGCTGACCGGTGCCCCGGCTCCGGAGGTCTTCCACACGAACGAAGGGCATGCAGGCTTCCTCGGCGTCGAGCGCATCCAGGAGCTGGCGGCCGCCGGCCTGAACTGGGACGAGGCACTGGCGGCGGGCCGGGCCAACACCGTATTCACCACCCACACGCCGGTGCCTGCCGGCATCGACCGGTTCGACAAGGCACAGATCCAGCACTTCTTCAGTGCCGGTCTGGCCCCGGATGTGCCCACCGCCAAGATCCTGGAACTCGGGGATGAGAATTACGACGGCGGGGATCCGGCCAAGTTCAACATGGCCGTGATGGGCCTGCGGCTGGCACAGCGGGCCAACGGCGTGGCCAAGCTGCACGGTGTGGTCTCGCGCGGCATGTTCTCGGGGCTCTGGCCGGGCTTCGACCAAGAGGAAGTGCCGATCACCTCGGTGACCAACGGGGTGCATGTGCCGACCTGGGTCGATCCCCGGATCGCGGAGTACGCTCGGTCCGCGTTCGGTGACGAAACGGTGATCGCGCGCCAGTGGGACCGGGTCTACGACGTTTCCGACGAGGACATCTGGGCACTGCGCCGGAGCCTGCGGGCGGCCTTGATCGAGGATGTCCGCCGCCGGCTGCGCGCCTCCTGGAAGAAGCGGGGGGCCGCCGACGCGGAACTGGCCTGGACCGACAACGTGCTGGACCCGGACGTCTTGACCATCGGCTTCGCCCGGCGGGTGCCAACCTACAAGCGGCTGACCCTGATGCTGCGCGACCCGGCCCGGCTCAAGGCGCTGCTGCTGCACCCGCAACGGCCGGTCCAACTGGTCATTGCCGGCAAGTCCCACCCGGCGGATGAACAGGGCAAGCGGATGATCCAGGACTTGGTCCGGTTCACCGACGACCCCGAGGTCCGGCACCGGATCGTGTTCCTGCCCAATTACGACATTGCCATGGCCCGCACGCTGTTCCCGGGCTGCGATGTGTGGCTGAACAATCCGCTGCGCCCGCTGGAAGCCTGCGGAACGTCCGGCATGAAGGCAGCGATCAACGGCGGTCTGAACCTCTCCGTGCTGGACGGCTGGTGGGACGAGATGTACGACGGCGACAATGGCTGGGCCATTCCCACGGCCAACCCATCGACCGATGCCGGGACCGACGACCTGTTCAACGCCGACGAGCGGGACGATATCGAAGCGTCCGCGCTCTACGACCTCATCGAGCACCACGTGGCCCCCCGCTTCTACGCGTCCGAAATCTCCGAGGGCGCCGGGGCAGCGGGCCCGTCCCAGCCGGCGGCTGCCGACACCGTTCCGCACCAGTGGATCGCGATGATCAAGCACACGCTGGCCAACCTGGGACCGGCGGTTTCCGCCGAACGGATGCTGCACGACTATGTTGAGAAGCTCTACCGCCCCGCCTGGGCTTCCGGCAGGACCGCCCGCACGGATGATTTTGCAGCGGCCAAAGAACTGGCGGCGTGGACCAGCAGGGTCCGGGCGGCTTGGGACGATGTGTCCGTGGAGCATGTGGACTCGATGGGCATCACCGACGAACCGCAGATCGGCGAGTCCCTGACGGTCAACGCCTACGTGCGGCTCGGCCCGCTGGCACCGGGAAGCGTCACCGTCCAGGTGGTGCACGGCCAGGTGACCGAAAACGACGATCTGGCCCAGACCTCAAGCGACGAACTCGCGATGGGCGACGAATTGGGCGATGGCCGCTACCTCTTCACCGGCACCGTCACCATCGACCGCTCCGGTTCGTTTGGCTACAGCGTCCGGGTGCTGCCCAGGCACCCGGCGTTGGCCAATCAGGCCGAACTCGGCCTGGTGGCGAACGCGGCCAGCTAAATTCTTCCGCGTCTTCCCCGCCGCGTTTCCTGCCCTCCGTGAAGCTTCCCGGCTGGCAGGAAACGCTGCCTTTTGCGGCCGGATTTTTTCTGCTGGATGGCCCGCTTCTGCCCCGGGTTAGAGCGGAAGTTCACGCCTTCGTACGTCCTTCTGTGCGTCGCACCCCTTTATTATCAGCATGCTGACTAATAGCATGAGGGTGTTCCGTCCGAACGGAACGCCAAGGAGGCGAAACATGGGAACCAGTACCGAGCAGGGCGCGGCACCACCGCCTGACCATGAGGACAAGCCGCAAAGTCCCCCGCAGGTTAAGAAGGCTTCGTGGAAGTACATCTTCCGCAAGACCATCCGCGAGTTCTCCGCTGATCAGTGCACGGATCTGGCGGCGGCGCTGACTTACTACGCGGTGCTTTCCCTGTTCCCGGGTCTGCTCGCTTTGGTTTCCATTCTGGGTTTGGTCGGACAAGCCGAACAAACCACCAACGCCATGATGGATTTGGTTGGACAGGTGGCACCGGGCCAGGCGCTCGATATCATCCGCCAGCCAATCCAGCAGCTGGCCAGCTCCCAAGGAGCCGGACTCGCGTTCGTCATCGGTCTCGTGGGTGCGATCTGGTCGGCTTCCGGCTACGTCGCCGCCTTCGGCCGTGCGACTAACAGGATCTACGAGGTTGAGGAGGGGCGGCCGTTCTGGAAGCTCCGTCCCACGATCCTGCTGGTCACCGTGGTGGTGCTGCTGCTGGCCGTCATGATGATGCTGATGCTGGTGCTCTCCGGTCCGGTGGCCGAGGCCATCGGCTCAATGATCGGGCTCGGCGGGGCGGCAGTGGCCGTCTGGGACATCGCCAAGTGGCCGGTGCTGGTGGTCTTCGCCATCGCGATTATCGCGTTGCTGTACTACGCCACCCCCAACGTGAAGCAGCCGAAATTCCGCTGGATGAGCCTGGGCGCCCTCATCGCGCTGGTCGTGATGGCCCTGGCAACCCTCGGCTTTGCCTTCTATGTGGCCAATTTCAGCAAGTACAACCAAACGTACGGAGCCATCGGCGGCGTGATTGTGCTGCTGCTGTGGTTCTGGCTGGTAAATCTTGCCCTGCTGTTCGGCGCCGAGTTCGATGCCGAAACCGAGCGGGGACGCCAACTCCAGGCCGGAATCCCGGCCGAGGAAGATATCCAGCTTCCGGTCCGGGACTCCCGAAAGATCGAGAAGCAGCAGAAGAAGGAGAAGGAGGACATCACGCGGGGACGAGATCTGCGCCGCAAGTACGGGCAGGAAGAAGAGCAATCCCGTGAGCACAGCTGATCAGCATCAGGACCGACAGGAAGAACCCGACAAGGAAAAGGAATTGCCATGACCAAGAATCCACATTCCGGCAGTTACGACGAGGGCGTTCCCGTTTACCCAGCAGGAGGCGCGACTACCCCGCCACCTTCGACTCCGCCGACCACCGGCCAGTCCAAGAGCGACACAGCGAAGACAGAGGCCAGGGAAGTGGGGCGCGAGGGAGCTGAGGCAGGACAGCAGGTTGCCCAAACGGCCAAGGGGGAAGCAAAGCAGGTAGCGCACGAAGCCAAGGAAAAGGCACGCAACCTGATGTCCGAACTGGGCGATGACGTCCGCGGACAGGCGAACACGCAGCAGCAGCGCGTGGCCTCCGGCATCCGGTCCATCGGGGAAGAGCTGAGCTCCATGGCCCGTAATTCCGATCAGTCCGGCACCGCGACCAACTTGGTCAGCCGGGCCGCAGATCGGGCGGACTCCGTCGCCGGCTGGCTGGAGAACCGCGACCCGGGATCCCTGCTGGACGAGGTCAAGCGTTTTGCCCGAAGGCGTCCCGGTGCCTTCCTCGCCATCGCGGCCGGTGCCGGCGTCCTGGCTGGCCGCCTGACCAAGGGTCTGACCGCCGACAGCGACTCCTACGACGGCACCGCCGGCGGGCGCGTGGGAACGCACCGTGCCACCGCGGGCCCCGTCTACGGTTCGGCGGGAACTACCGGAAGCTACGACACCCAGAGCGCCGCGGGCTTTGCTGCTCCGGACGCACAGACCGGCTCAGCCATCGGTGGAGCACCTGCGTACCCGGAGACCGCCTACCCGACGGGCGAACCGTCCGTCGGAGGCCGGGGCACAGCAATCCCGGAGCGGGACCCATTTAACGACGGAGGGGCCCGATGAGCCATCAGCAGGTGCCGGGTCCCGGCAACCAGCGGGTGCCCGGGCAGGATGCCGCCGAACCAACACGGGCGGAAATCAAGGCAGAGAATGAGTCTCTCGGCGACTTGCTCAGCCAAGTCAGCGAGGACATCTCCGTGCTGATGCGGCAGGAATTGGAGCTGGCGAAGGCCGAGCTCAAGGAAACCGGCGCCAGGGCGGGCAAGGGGGCAGGCATGCTGGGCGGAGCCGGTGTAGCCGGCCACTTCGTCCTCCTGTTCCTGTCCTTGGCCCTGTGGGCCGCGATCGCTGCCGGTATCGGCTGGGCTTGGTCCGGCCTGATCGTGGCAGTCATCTGGGCGATCATCGCCGCCATTCTGTATGCGGTCGGCCGGAAGCAGCTCAAGACCGTTCAGGGGATGCCACGCACCACCGAGTCAATGAAGAAGATTCCGGAAACATTGAAGCCAAGTGAGGAAGCGCTATGAGCCAGTCACCCGAAGAAATCCGAGCCGATATTGAACGGACCCGCGCCCGGCTGGGTACCGATGTCGACGCTGTGGCGGAAAAGGCCTCGCCGTCGAACATCGTCCACCGGCAGACGGACAAAATGAAGGATTCCGTGGGCCGCGTCAAGGACAAGATCATGGGTGCTGCCGACGACGCCGGCAGCAACACCCGCTCCATGGTGCACGACGCCGGTGAGATGGCCAGCGGCGCACCGCGCCAGATTGCCCGCCAGGCACAGGGCAACCCGGTGGCAGCAGGCTTGGTCGCCTTCGGCGCCGGCTGGTTGCTGTCCTCGTTGTTCCCGTCCAGCCGCGTGGAGCAGCAGGCCGCGGAAAAGGTCAAGGAACAGGCTGAACCGGTCGTGCAGGAAGTCAAGGACTCTGCCCGCCAGGTAGCCCAGGACATGAAGGAACCGGCCCGCGAGGCCGCCGAAGACCTGAAGTCCTCGGCGCAGGACTCGGTGGACCGGGTCAAATCCGAAGGCACGTCCGCGGCGCAGGACGTGAAGGAACGGGCCCAGGAAGCCCGCGGAAATGTCCAGGACACCTCCGGGCAGATCTAATCCGCTGTAGCTCGCGAGACAGCTCGCGACGCACCGCGCGCTGGTCCGGCGCCGGGAGAGCCGCTCAGGCCTCCCGGCGCCGGCCGCGTTAAGCTCAGGAGCGGTAAACCGACACCGTATTGGCGCCCACGGTGTCCTTCTCCCCGCTGCGGACCTTGGCCCCGCGCCGGTGCTCATCACGATGGGACGTGGTGTACAGCAACTCGAACAGGTGCTTCCCGCCACGGCGCCCGCCAAAGTCCTGGAGGGAGCGCGCGGTGGGCATCACGATCTTTTGCGGCTGGTTCCCGCCGTTGATCACCACCAGCCCGTCGATCGCGCCTTGGGGGGAGCCCATCAGCAGTTGAACCATCCGGCATTCCGGGTTGTTCCAGTCATCGGGCGTCATCGGTTCGCCGTCGGCATTGAACCAGAGCAGGAAAGAACTCTCTTCCCGTGCCGGGTAGTTGTACGGCTGGTGCGCCAGGAAAGACCGGCGGATCTGGATAAGCCGGCGGGTGGCACGAAACATCCGGAGTTCGCGCTCATCCAACTGCCAATTGGTCCATGCCAGTTCGTTGTCCTGGCAGTACGCGTTGTTGTTGCCCTGCTGGCTGCGGCCCAGCTCGTCACCGGCGCAGATCATCGGCACGCCGAGCGACAGCAGCAGCGTCGCCATCAGATTCCGTGCGCTGTGGTCGCGGGCGTCGAGGATCCGGCTGTCCCCGGTATGCCCTTCGATGCCGTGGTTGTAACTGCGGTTATGGTCTTGGCCGTCGCGGTTTTCTTCGCCGTTGTCTTCATTGTGCTTGCGGTTGTACGCCGTCAGGTCGGCCAGCGTGAAACCGTCGTGAGCGGTGACGAAATTGAGTGAGGCCAGCGCCGTGCGGCCAGACCCGGCGAACAGCTCGGTGGATCCGGCCAGGCATCCGGCCAGCCTCGCTACGGTCCCGGCCGGTTCACCCGCAGCCAAAGCAGCCTGGTCACCCAACCAGAAATCGCGGGCGGTGTCGCGGAAGCGGTCGTTCCAGTCCGTCCAGCCCGGCGGGAAGTGCCCGGTCTGCCAACCGCCGTCGCCCACGTCCCAGGGCTCGGAGATGAGCTTGGTCCCGGACAGGACTGAATCGGCACCGACGGCCACGAGGAAGGGATGGCGGGGATTGAAATGGTTGTTTCCGTCGCGGGCCAACGATGCCGCCAGGTCAAAGCGGAAACCGTCGATGTGGAACTCCTCTACCCAGTAGCGGAGTGAATCGAGGGCCAGCTGGATGACGCGCGGCTCGTTGAAGTCCATCGTGTTTCCGCAGCCGGTGGTGTCCAGGTAGTTGCCGTGGCCGTCGTGCCGGTAATACACCTGATCCGCCAGTCCCCGGAAGGAGTAGGTGTCCTGCTCCTTTCCGCCCTCGGCGGTGTGGTTGTAGACCACGTCCAGGACCACCTCGAGCCCGGCTGCATGCAGCTGCTTGACCATGGTGCGGAATTCGTCCTGCACCGCCCGCGGTCCTCCGGCCTGGGCAGCAGCCGTCGCATAACCGGGCCACAGGGCGAAAAAACCGAGCGTGTTGTAGCCCCAGTAGTTGGCCAGTCCCAGGTTCTGCAAGTGCGGTTCGTCCAGGTGGTAGTGCACCGGCAGCAATTCCACCGTGGTGATCCCCAGCGCGAGCAGATAATCGATCATCACCGGATGGGCCAGACCGGCGTAGGTGCCGCGCAGTTCCTCCGGGATCTCCGGGTGCAGCATGGTCTGGCCCTTGACGTGGCACTCGTAGACCACTGTGTCCCGCCAGGGCACGTGCGGGCGGGCGTCGTTCTCCCAGTCGTACCCACCGGTGACGTGGACGGAACGCAGCACACCGCCGTCGTTGTCAATGGCACGGCCGTAGGGGTCCAGCAACAGCTGCCCGGATGCCGGAGATTCCTCGCCGTGCGGCCAGAAGGCGTACCGGCAGCCGCCCTCCAGTCCGTTGACCGTGCCGTGGTGGACCCCGTCGGTGAGTGCCGTTAGCTCAGCGCGCTGCCATGCGCCTGAAGCATCCTCAAAGTGCACGTCCATGGTCCCGAACCCCGGCGCGAAGACCGCCACGTTCACCGCACCCGGAATCGGCGGCATGCCGGGGGCGGAGTGGCTGACACCGAGCGGGAAGGCACGCGAAAGCTGCGCCTGCCGCGCGGGCGGCTCAGGGGAAAGGATCTTGGCGTGACGGGCCAATCGGTCCACCTGCTCCTAGCGGGCGCGCTGCCGCGAAATTTCGTACAGGCTGATGCCCACGGCCATCGATGCATTGAGCGATTCCATGGCCGAGTCGATCGGGATGGAGACAATCTGGTCGCAGTGCTCGCGGACCAGTCGGGACAGGCCCTTGCCCTCGGATCCGACCACCAGGCACACCGGCTCGGTGGCCAGCGACAGATCCGGCAGCGAGACGTCGCCGTCGCCGTCCAGCCCGAGCACGAAGATGCCCAGCTGTTGGAAGGCCTTGAGGGTGTTGGTCAGGTTGCTCGCCTTGGCCACGGGCACGCGGACCGCCGCGCCGGCGCTGGTCTTCCAGGCGGAGGCCGTCATTCCTACCGAACGGCGTTCCGGCACAATCACACCGTGGCCGCTGAACGCGGAAGCGGAGCGGATGATGGCGCCAAGGTTGCGCGGGTCGGTGATGCCGTCCAGTGCCACGAACAGCGGGGCGTTGTTGATGTAGCCCTTCTTGAACTTGGCCATCGTTTCCTCAGCCAGTTCCAGCGCGTCCTGGTACTCGTAGGGCGGGATCTGCAGCGCCAGGCCCTGGTGGACGGCGTCGTCGGTCATCCGGTCCAGTTCCGGCTTGTGCGATTCGAGCACCGGGACGCCGCGTTCGGCGGCAATTTTCAGGGACTCCCTGACGCGGTCGTCCATCTCGATCCGGACCGCCACATGCAGTGCCTTGGCTGGTACCCCGGCGCGCAGGGCTTCCACCACCGAGTTGCGTCCGGTGACCATCTCGCCCGAAGACTTACCGCGGCGGGGGGCCGGGCCGCGCTGTCCGCTGGGGCGCTTGGCCGCCGAACGGTCGGACAGCTGCTTGGCGCGGTAGGCCTTGTGGTACGGGCGGTCTTCGGCTTTCGGCGTCGGCCCCTTGCCTTCGAGCGCTTTGCGCCCGTGGCCGCCGGTTCCTGTGGTGGGTCCCTTCTTGGACTTGCGCACCGCTCCGGGGCGAGGTTTGTTGGCCATCGAAAACTACCTTTGTGTTTGGGGAAGATACGTTCCCGCGTGCGCACATTTGCTGTTCGCCCGACGGGAGTCGTCTGGCTTAAAGGGTACCGCCAACCATGCCGGCTGCCGTCAGCCGAGATTCCAGCTGGCGCCGTCGGCCGAATCCTCCACCACGATCCCGGCGGCAGCCAAGGTGTCGCGGATGGCATCGGCCCGCGCCCAGTCCTTCGCTTCGCGGGCCAGCCGGCGTTCCTCTAGCTGGGCGCGCACCAGCGTGTCCAAGGCCTGGTGGACCGCGGCGTCCGCGCCGCCGCTGCTCCAATGCGGATCCAGCGGGTTGATGTAGAGCACGTCGGTCATCGCCATGACCTGGTGCAGCGCGCGGGTGGCCGCTTCCTTGTCCTTGGCGTCCAGGGCCGTGTTGCCGGCACGGACCGTCTCGTGGACCACGGCCAGTGCCTGCGGCACGTTAAGGTCGTCGTCCATGGCCGCGGCGAAAGCCTCCGGGACGCTTTCGGTGACAAACAAGCCGAACTGGCCCTCGCCGTAGACGAACTTCAGCGCCCGCTGCATGAAGCCCTCGATCCGCTCAACCGCGGCGGCGGCCTCCGCCAGCGAGCCGGGGTTGTAGTCCAGCGCCGACCGGTACTGGGCCTGGCCCAGGTAGTAGCGCACCACCAGCGGCTTCGCGTCCTGAAGCATCTGCGCAGGGGTGATGATGTTGCCGATTGACTTGGACATCTTCTCGCCTTCGAAGGTGACCATGCCGTTGTGCATCCAGAAGTTGGCGAAACCGTGCCCGGCGGCCCGGGACTGGGCCACCTCGTTCTCGTGGTGCGGGAACCGCAGGTCCAGCCCGCCGCCGTGGATGTCGAATTCGGTGCCCAGGTACTTAGTGACCATGGCCGAGCACTCCAGGTGCCAGCCCGGCCGGCCGGCTCCCCATGGGCTGGACCAGCTGGCCGTCTCCGGCTCGCCCTCCTTGTGCCCCTTCCAGAGCGCAAAGTCGCGCGGATCCTTCTTGCCGCGCGGGCCGGCGTCGGGGGCGGCCTGCATGTCCTCGATCCGCTGATGCGTCAGCGATCCGTATTCCGGCCACGAGCGCACATCGAAGTAGACGTCGCCGGAATCGTCCAGCGCCGGGTAGGCGTGGCCGCGGTCGATCAGCTGCTGGATCAACCGGTGCATCTCCGGGATGTGGCCGG